>NZ_JBFBGL010000023.1:0-14651 GCF_040684635.1 Amycolatopsis sp. NPDC089917
GATTCGGGTTCTAACCCGAATCGCCACTCACGACCCACCGGACCGGTATTACTATTGGGCGCATGGTGCGAGTGCCGTTGACGGATGAGGAACGCGAACGCGGCGAGCGGCTGGGGCTGGCGCTCCGGGACGCGCGCGCGTCGGCGTCGCGGAGCATGGTCGAGGTCGCGGCGGAGGCCGGGATCTCGGTGGAGACGCTCCGGAAGATCGAGACCGGCCGGATCCCGACGCCCGCCTTCTTCACGGTGATGGCGCTCGCGGACGCCGTCGGGCTGCCGCTGGACGCGCTGAGGGCCGCCGCCGAAGGCAGTGCCGAGGACGTCGCCGAAGCGAGTTAGGCCGATCTCGCGTGATCAGAACCCGCACTCGCGTGATTGAGCACGGGACTCGCGTGCTCGGGGGCGGATCACGCGGGTCGGGGGTGCAGGGCGGTTAGGGCGTGGGCCCGGTCGTTCAGGTAGAGGAAGCCGTCGATCGGCAGGTCGAAGCTGTTCAGCAGGCTTTCCAGGGTCGCGTATTCGTCCACGGTGAGCCGCAGGTTTTCGGCCAGCGCGTGCGCGACGAGGACGTCCGCCAGTTCTTCCCACTCGCCCGACCAGTGCAGGGTGCGGTAGAAGGCCAGAACGTCCGGCGTGACGCGGTCGGCGAGCTGGTCGAGCAGGCTTTCGCCGAAGAAGCTGATGCGGCCGGCGGAGAGGTCGGCGACGGTCGGGTTCGCGGGGTCCGCCGCGGTGTCGGGATTGCGGACCACGCCGGGGCCCGCCACCGGATAGCCCGTCTTGACGTGCCCGTTGTCCTCGACCAGCACGATCAGGTGCACGCCGTACCGTTCGCCCGCGCAGCGCCAGCGGCCGTTGTGCTGTCTGCGGCGCGGTTCGCTCGGATCGTTCGCGACGTCCTTGATCACCGCGATGATCTGCTCGTCGGTCCAGCCAACGGGGAACTCGCTGGTCGCCCGCCGCCCGTTGCCCGGTGCGTGCCCACCGCCCACTCGTGCTCCTTTCGTCGCATCGAGGGTAACCCGCGTTCGGAGTATCCGAATGATCCGAACGCGGGAACGGGTGACCTCAGCCGGTCACGCTGAGCAGCACCGAGCCGACCACCAGGACGTCGAGGCCCCGCAGCGCCTGGATCCCCGCCGCCCCGCCGCTGACGTCGTAGTTCATCGGCGGGCGCGTCGCCGTCCGCAGCGCGGCGACCACCGCGAGCGGGACAGCGAGCCACACCGGCCACACCGGGGTCACCCCGAGCGCCAGGGTCACCAGCCCGAGCAGCACTCCCCAGCCGAGGCCGAGCACGGCCATCACCAGGCCGTTGACCAGCCGCAACTCCCCATCGGACACGCCAAGCCACCGCCTGCGGCCGGGATTGCGCCACAATTCGCCGAGCCCGCCGACGAACGGCACGAGCGCCGCGTACGCGCCGACCGCGAACAGCGGCGCCGCTGGAACGGCCGGGAAAGCCAAGTGCCCGACACCGACCAGGCAAGCGACCACCACACCGGCCGACGCGTAACGCCGTCGGCCGAGCACCCCGGCCCACGCGAGCCGCAGCGCCGTCGGACGCCGCAGCGAAAGCCACGGCACCGGCTTCGATTCCGGGATCAGCAGCATCGGATCCATGAACACCGCCGCCATCGCCCGCAGCAGCCGCGCGTTCCAGCCGTCGACGAGCTCCTGGCGCCCGACCCCGGACATCGGCTCGCCGCCGAAGGCCACCGCCACCGCCACGACGAACAGCGCCCCGGCCAGCACCTCGACCGCGATCGGGCCCAGCCCGGCGGCGGCCACCGCCAGACCGGCCAGCGCGAGCACGATCGGCGCGGGCGTCTCCCCGCGGATCGCCGTCCGGCGCGCGGTGACCGCGGCCAGGATCGCCCCGGACGCGGTCAGCGCCGACATCGCGATCCACACGTCCTTCGACCCGCCGCCGATCGCGGTGACCAGCGCCCCGGTGTAGCCGACTACCAGGACCAGCCCCAGCCAGAGCGTCCACATCCGTTTCACGACGACGCGGCGCCTGTCGACGCTCGCGAAGTCCATCCACGTCAGCGCCGCCGGTTCGGCCCAGACGAAGCCGCGGCGCAACAGACCGCGCCAGAACATCGCGCACAGCACGACCAGCAGACCGAACATCGCCGGGAAGTCCACAGCGGACAGTCCGAAAAGGACCGACCGCAGCTTCGGCAGGTTCTCGAACGCGGTGAAGAGCGCGCCGAAACCGAACAGCGCCAGGAACGTCTGGTAGTCCCCGTTGAGCAGCCCGCCGAATCGCTGTCGTCCCGGAACGTGCGTGGGGGCTTTCGTGGTCACCACAACTCGAGGGTGGAGTCGGCCGCTTCGAGCAGCGGGGGATGGTGCGTGGCCACGACGACCGCCGCCCCGGCCTTGGTCGACCGCGCGATCAACGACGTCAGCCATTCCTTCCCGGCGGCGTCGAGCGCTCGTTCGGGCTCGTCGAGCAACAGGACGTCGTGCGGCCGCGCGGTCGCGCCGAGAAGCAGCAGCCGACGGCGTTGCCCCGCCGAGAACTTGCCGGCGGTGACCTTCGCGCGTTCGGACAGCCCCGCGTCGGCCAGCAAAGCCTCGTGCTCGCCGAGATCGATCCCGAACGAGCCCTCCAGCAGTTCGAGATGCTGGAGCGGCGTCAGCTCGGCGAAGAAATCGGAATCGTCGAACAGCACGGAGACCTTGCGGCGAAAGGAAACATCGCGTTCGTCGGGCTTTCCGCCCGCGACGACGACCCGGCCCCGCTGCGGCGCCTGCGTCCCGTAAAGACACCGCAGCAGAGTCGATTTCCCGACTCCGTTCGGGCCGACGATGACCGCGCATTCCCCCGCTTCGACCTCGAAATCAAGGCCCTCGAACAACCAATGCTCCCCGGCCTGGATGCCGAGCCCACGTACGTCGATCATCGGCCGCGCAACAACTCGATCACCGGCGCGAGCGCGTCCATGTTGTGCTCCAGCACGGTGAAATAGCCGAAGCCGAACCGCTCGCGATGCGCCAGGATCTGTTCCGCGATCTGCTCGTGCGTGCCGACCAGCGCGGTCGGCAGTTCGGCGAGCTGGTCGACGGTGAGCTTGCCGTCGAGCAGTTCCCCCAGGCTCTCCAAGCCCTTTCGCCGGTCTTCGACCACGGCGACGAAATGCGAGAGGAGATTGAATGCGACCTCGCGGCCGTTCAGTTTCCCGCGGACGAAGTTCACCCGCTCCTCGATTCCGGCCGCGTCGTCGACGGCGAGCGCGCCGCCGTCGGGAACGGCCGCCGTGCCGGTGAACCCGATGATGTCGGCGTGTTCGGCGGCGAGCGTGAGCAGCCTGTCGCCGCGACCGGCGATCATCAGCGGCGGCCCCGGTTTCTGCACCGTGGGCGGTTTGTGTTTTTCGTCGGCGTAGAGCCGTTTGAGTTCTTTGATGGTGTTTTCGAGGTGGTCGATGCGTTTCCCCGCGCGCGGGAACTCCATCCCCGCCGCCTCGAATTCGGCCTTCACGTACCCGGCCCCCAGACCGAGCTCAAGCCTGCCTTCGGTGAACTGATCCGTGCCGGTGACGTCGCGGGCCAGCAGCACCGGATTGTAGAAAGCGGTGTTGAGCACGAAGGTGTTGAGCCGCGGACGGCTCGTCACCTCGGCGGCGAGCACCAGGGCCGGGAACGGCGGCGCCATACCGAGATGGTCGGCCGCGCCGATGACGTCGAACCCCAGATCCTCGGCCTTCCGGCACTTCCCGACCCATTCCGCCCGGCTCGCCGGGACGACCATGTTGACGCCGAATTCGACCATGCGCCCACGGTACTCAGCGCGAAAGAAGAAAGCCTCATCCCCGGGAACGACCCTGGGGATGAGGCTTTCTCCGGCGGTTTACGCGAATCAGCCGAGGCGCTGCTTCAGCGCGTCCAGCTCGTCACGCAGCGACGACGGGACCTTGTCGCCGATCTTCTCGAACCACTCTTCGATCAGCGGCAGTTCCTTGCGCCACTCGTCGGCCGAGACGTCCAGGGCGGCCTGGATGTCGGCCAGCGGCTCCGCGAGGCCGTCGGTGTCGAGGTCCGCGGCGGACGGCACGAAGCCGACCGGGGTCTCGTTCGCGTTGCCCTTGCCCTCGACGCGGTCGATGACCCACTTCAGGATCCGCGAGTTCTCGCCGAATCCCGGCCACAGGAAGCGGCCGTCGTCGCCACGGCGGAACCAGTTGACGTAGAAGATCTTCGGCAGCTTGTTCGCGTCGGCGTTCTTGCCCAGGTCCAGCCAGTGCTTGAAGTAGTCACCGGCGTGGTAGCCGAGGAACGGCAGCATGGCCATCGGGTCGCGGCGCACGTTGCCGACCGCGCCGGCGGCGGCCGCGGTGGTCTCCGACGACATGGTGGCGCCCATGAACACGCCGTGCTGCCAGTCGCGGGCCTCGTTCACCAGCGGGACGGTGGTCTTGCGGCGGCCGCCGAACAGGATCGCCGAGATCGGCACGCCCCGCGGGTCGTCCCACTCCGGCGCGAGGATCGGGCACTGCGACATCGGCGTGCAGTACCGCGAGTTCGGGTGCGCGGCCTTCTCTTCCGACTCCGGCGTCCACTCCTGCTTCTTCCAGGAGGTGGCGTGCGCGGGCTTCTCGCCCATGCCCTCCCACCAGACGTCGCCGTCGTCGGTGAGCGCGACGTTCGTGTAGACCGTGTTGCCCTTTTCGATGGTGCGCATCGCGTTCGGGTTGGTGTGCCAGTCGGTGCCCGGCGCGACGCCGAAGAAGCCGAACTCGGGGTTCACCGCGTACAGGCGGCCGTCCTCGCCGAACCGCATCCACGCGATGTCGTCACCGAGGGTCTCGGCGCGCCAGCCGGGGGTGGTCGGCTGCAGCATGGCGAGGTTGGTCTTGCCGCAGGCGCTCGGGAACGCCGCCGCGACGTAGTGGACCTTGTCCTCCGGCGAGATCAGCTTGAGGATCAGCATGTGCTCGGCCAGCCAGCCCTCGTCACGGGCGATGACCGAGCCGATGCGCAGCGAGTAGCACTTCTTGCCCAGGAGCGAGTTGCCGCCGTAGCCGGAGCCGTAGCTCCAGATCTCGCGGGTCTCGGGGAAGTGCGAGATGTACTTGGTGGTGTTGCACGGCCAGGAGACGTCCTTCTGACCCGGCTCCAGCGGCGCGCCGACGGAGTGCAGGGCGGGGACGAACGAGCGTTCGGTGCCGTCCTCGGTGACGAACTTGTCCAGCGCGGCCTTGCCGGCGCGGGTCATCACGCGCATGGAGGCGACGACGTAGGCGAAGTCGGTGATCTCGATGCCGAGCTTGGGGTCTTCCGCACCGAGGGGGCCCATGCAGAAGGGGATGACGTACATCGTGCGACCGCGCATGCACCCGCGGTACAGCTCGGTCATCGTGGCCTTCATCTCGGCCGGGTCCATCCAGTTGTTGGTCGGACCAGCGTCCTCTTCGTCGTCCGAACAGATGAAGGTGCGCTCTTCGACGCGGGCGACGTCGTTGGGGTCGGAAGCCGCCCAGTACGAGTTGGGCTTCGCGTCGAGCTGCACGAACGTGCCGGCGGAGACCAGTTCCGCGTTGATGCGAGCGGCCTCTTCGTCGGACCCGTCGACCCACACCACGCGGTCCGGAGTGGTCAGTTCGGCGACCTCCCGGACCCAGGACAGGACGCCACTGTGCGTCGTCGGCGCTTTTTCCAGTCCAGGGATGGCGACTGCGGTCATCTCTACTCCTGACTTCCGACGGCAGAAGCCCACATCGGGAACGACGCTGTTCCGATGCGGGCTTCGATGCCGGCGACCGAATGGCTTCGCACACCGGCGGGAAGACCGGTGTGCGGGTTTTGGGATTCCCCGAGAGTAGCCGGATGACCGGCAGGTAACCGAGAGCTGACCTGTCGGTTCTCTCACAAGAACGATAAGGGAATCGATTCAGTATCACCGGAATGGGCCATACACAGAAATTCTTCCGGTGATCGACGGCACAAGTTCGGGGCGGCCGAAGCGCGAATCGGACACGAGAAAGCCCGGTACGAGGTCTCGTACCGGGCTTTTCTGTGACCAGGATTACACGAAGGGGACCGGTAAAATGGACTAAACCATTCTTCTATTGGTTTAGTCCATTTTGGGATTTAGTTGGGACTGATCCACTGGCCGGTGGCGGAATCGATCTTCGCCACTCCTTCGAGCGTTTCGGTGCCCGCGCCACCCCAGGCGGCGTCGCCCGCGGGGTCGCCTTCGGCGGCCGGAGTGTTCGCGAAAGCCGAGCCGATGTCCTCATTGACCACACCGCTGCCGGTCTCGGTCCACTGGCCGGGTCCGGTGTGCTCATAGGTCTTGGAGTTGCCGGAGGCGTCGGTCTCCACCGCGATGTCGGCGTTGCCGTCGCCGTCCCGGTCGGTGAAGGCGATCGTGCGGCCGTCCTGGGTCTGGACGACGGCGGTGTCGGGGTTGCCGTCACCGTCGGTGTCGATCGTCGCGGGGCCGACCTCGACGTCGCCGCTCGGCATGTCGGCGTGCATGGTGCCGCTGGTGCCCGCGTCGGAACCGTCGTCGTGCCCGCCCCCGCCCGCCTCGACCCAGGCTCCGGAAGCCTCGTCGTAGACGGCCTCCTGGACGACCTTGCCGTTCTCGTCGAGCACCGCGTACTGATCGGCCTCGCCGTCGCCGTCGGTGTCGACGAACGCCTGGCCGGTGCCGTCCTCGTGCTGGATGACCGCGGCGTCGTTGACGCCGTCCTTGTCGAGGTCGTAGTTGAGCTCGGCCTGGTACTCCTCGCCGTCAACGTGGACCGTGACCGCCTCCGTGGAGCCCGCCTCGGTGTCCGTGCCGCCGCTCTCGTCGACCCACATGGGATAACCCCCTCGTTGACCTGCTGGTGTGTCGAAGCTTATGACTCACCGTAGGCCGGTTCGGTTCCGGTCCACAACAGGACCACCCTGGTCAGGCGTCGCGCAGTGACCGGATGCGCCCGAGCAGTGCCTCAGCGCGGTCGCGGCCGTCGGAGACGTCCTTCAAGCGCTTCGCGACGATCGAGATCTTCTTCGCCCGTTCCTGCGCGCCCATCTTGATCGTCTTGTCGACTTCCTTCAGCTCCGCCTCGATCGCGTCGATGCGGCGGCCGAGGGCCTCGTCGAGCGCCATCGACAGCTGCTGCTCGGCTTCGATCAGCTGCTCCGCGACGAGCTGGTCCAAGGTGGATCGCGCGTCGGCGATCGCCTCGACCAGCCACTGCTTCATGTGCTGCTTGTCCGACGCGTGCTTGCGGGTCCGCGCCATCCACCAGCCGGCGCCGAGCCCGATGATGATCGTGGCAGGCAGGATCACCGGGTTCAGGATCGCGACGCCCGCCAGGGGCAGCGCGGCGACCTTCCCGGCGCCGAGACCACCGGAAACACCCATGAAGATGAGCAGTTTGTCCTCGGCCGTCGGCGGCTTCTTGTCCGGCGGGCGCAGCACGACCGGCGGACCGCCCGCCCTGGCGAACTGGCCGCGGATGATGTCGAGCTCTTCGGCCGAGAACAGCTCGGCGAGCGCGACGTTGGTGACCTGGTTGAGCCGCTGGGAGAGCAGCATCGAGATCCGCTGCGACGTCGTCTGCAACGCGATGTCGACCTGCTGGGGCAGCGCGGCGAGGTCGTCGCGCTTCGAACCGTCGATCTGCTGCCGGAAATGCGTCGACGCGTCGCGCATCTGCCTGCTGGTCTCGTGCCCGACCTCGACACGGGTCCGCTGGATCTCGGCGCGCAGTTTCAGCTGCCAGCCCCGGGTCGAAGACCGGCGTTCGGCGCTCAGGTCGTCGCGGCGCTGGCGCAGCTGTTCCGCCTCGGCCTCACCGGCGGACAGCGCGCGGCTCTCCGCCTGCAGTTTCGCCTTGAGCTCGGCGAGCGCGCTCGACAGCGCGCGCAGGGTGTTGGCCTCGCCCAGCATCGCCGAGCGGCCGACCAGCATCTCCTGCAGCGCGCCCTGCAGCGCGGCGATACCGGCCTTCTCCCGCAGCATCATCGCCATCTGCTCGTTCGGGGCCTTGGCCGCCGTCTCGAACATGCGCGCGGACACCGGGTGGAACACCGCGTCGGCGAACCGGGGCGCGTGCTCGGCGAGCAGGCGCCGGTCGGCTTCGAGGACCTCGCGCCAGCCGCGGAACTGGTCGGTCTTGGTGAGCGCGAACAGCACGGTCTCGACGCGCTCGCCCATGTCGTGCAGGAACTGCAGCTCCTGCGCGGTGAACGGCGAGGACGCGTCCACGACGAACAGCAGCGCGGTGGCGCCTGCGGCGGCCTCCTTCGCCAGCTCGCCGTGCATCGAATCGAGCCCGCCGACACCCGGCGTGTCCACAATGGACACGCGTTCGAGCAGCGGGACCGGGCCGGAGACCTCGACGTACCGGGGCGGGATCTGCCCCTCGGGCAATTCGTGCGCGGCCGAGACCCAGCGGATCAGGTCGTTGAGGTTGATCGGGACCGGGGCCAGCTGGCCCGGGTAGCAGGCCTGCGCGGACCACTGCTCGGCGTGTTCGAAGACGAGATACGTCGCCGTGGCGACGTCGGCGTCCACCGGGGACAGCCCCGGCATGGAGAGGAGCGCGTTGACCAGCGAGCTCTTGCCGCGGTTGGTCTCACCGACCACCACGACCGACGGCTTCTTCGGCCGCGCCTTCCGGATGTCCTCGACCCACTTCGCGGCCTGAGGGTCGGCCTCGCGGACGACGGTCAGGAGCTGTTCGCGCGTGCTCTTCACGAGGGCCGGCAGGTTGGCCGCCGCGCTCGGAGCGGTCACTGGGCCTTCTTCGCGTAGACGATGACGATCGGCGCGCGCAGGACCCGGTCGTGATCGGCGAACCCGACGACCTCGGTTTCCGCGACGAGCCCTTCGAGCGCCGGATCCTCGGTGGCGACGGCGCCGCCCGCCTCGTGCACGGCCGGGTCGAACCGCTCGCCGTCGGGGCGCAGGGCACGGACACCGATGCCGGCGAGACCGTGTTCGAGCCGCTCGACGACGCCGCCGCTGCGGGCGCGATCGAGGGCGTACAGGCAGAGCTGGATCAGCGCCTGCCTGTCGGCGAGAGCCTGTTCGAGGTCGGCCGGACCCGTGGTCGTGGACTCCACATCCGTGTTCGACGTGGCTTCGACGGCCTCGGTTCCCTCGGACGGCGAAGTCTCGCCGTCCGCTTCGGCGATGATCGCCGCGATGCTCACGGCCGAGATCTGGTTGGTCGGCACATCGTCAGGATTCTCCTCTTCGACCGCCTTCTTGCGCAGCCAGGCACCCACCGAATCGACCCCCGTAACTGGTGTCCCGGGCCTACCGATCAGCCCGGGGAGATTTCACCAGTGTCGGACACCGGACCGCCCGCCGGGGGCGAAATCGGCAGAACGGGACGAAGGAATCTGGAGACGAGCACCTTCATCACCGCCAGTTCCGCGGCCGGATCGAGGTCCGGCTCCAGAATCACGCGGGAGAGCGGCGCGTCGATCAGCGCGACGAGCCAGCTGGCCGCCGTCCTCGGATCGAGACCGGGATCGATCCGGCCCGCTTCCGTCGCCCGCTTCACGAGGCCGATCAGGGCGTCGCGGAGGGCTCGGTCGTTGCCCTGGACGAGTTCCGCCAGTTCGGCGTCGCGAGCGCACTGCGCGGCGACCTCGAGGACGAGCTTGGCCGCCATCGGGTTCAGGAGCTGTTCGGAGACGCTGAAGAGGACGTGGAGGATCGACTCCCACGGATCGTCGATCCCCCGCGCGGCCGCGATCAGGGCCTCGGTTTCGTCGCCGTCCTGTTCGAAGATGCCGACGAACACCGCGCGTTTGTTCGGGAAGTAGTGGAACAGGCTGCCGGTGCTGATCCCCGCGGTCCGGCAGATCTCCGCGGTCGTGGTCTTCTCGAAGCCCTTCTCGGAGAAACACCACGCGGCGGCGTCGAGGATGGCGCGGCGTTTCGCCTCGTGCTTGGCCGGATCGACCGTCCTCATTTCACCGCCGGCGGTTCCGCGTGCCAGGGGTAGCCGTGCTCGGTGAAGGCCTTGGCGACGGCTTCGCGGTCGACGTCGCCCTTCTGCCGCACCAGTTCCCGCCCGTCGGCGGCGAGGAGGACGAGCTCCTTGGCGTCGAAGAAGACGGCCTGGAGCCGGGCTTCGTAGGCGCGGGTGCGGCCCTTGGTCGTGAGCGTGACGCGGGTCGGCGTCACCTTGACGATCAGCCGCTCGTGCGCCCACACCCCGGCGAACGCCAGGCCGAGGACCAGCCCCACGCCGAGCCCGGTGACCAGGCCCCAGGGGCTGGGCATGTCCGAGACGAGCTGGAACGGGCCCTTGAACGGGACCCAGCTCAGGGAGGCCACCCAGCCGGAGATCGACTGGAGGAACCAGCCGAGCCCGGCGCCCAGCAGCGGGCAGCCGAGCCAGGAGGCCGTGCGCAGCCACTGGGGCTCGTCGACGATCGTTTCCATGCCGTCCATTATTAGACCGAGCGCTCGGTTTATCAATCCGGGGTGCGCGAAGGCGCGTTTCGTCCTCTGAATGCGGAAGGGGTCAGGCCTGCGGGTCGCGGATCTGCTGCCAGATGAGGAAGTACGCCCGGTGTACGACGTGCGCGACGCGGCTCTGGGCGGGTGTCGCGCCGAAGGACGCGAAGGAGCGCCACCAGCCGGCGCGTTCCAGCGCGTGGGCGGCGAGTTCGGTCCGGGGAGCGCCCGGCTTGCCGAGCTGGGCGCCGATGTCGGCGTTGCTGCCGACCCGCAGGACCTCCTCGGACAGGTCCTCGGGCATGTCGACGGCACCGGACGCGACCAGCGTGAGCGCTTCGAGCAGCCGGAGCTGATGGGCCTCGGGCTTGGCGAGCAGGACCTCGATCGCGTCGTGGACGCGCTGCCGCTCGGCCGGGTCGCCCGACGCGTGGGCCAGCGCGGTCACCGAAGCGAGCGCGGCGGCGGCCTTGATGCCGTCGGCGCGGGCGGCGAAGACGATGCTCAGCCGCTTGCGGACGGCTTCGAGCCCGGAGGCGTCGAGCAGCTTCCGCCGCAGCGAGCCCGCGGTGATCTCCGGTTCCTTGCGGATGGCCTCGACGGCGTACCGGACACCGAACAGGTCCAGTTTCTCCAGCAGCCGCAGCCGCGTGCCCGCCGCGACATCGCAGTCCCAGCTGGTGAAGATGTCCGCCGAGATCAGCATGGTCTCAAGGATGTCGTCGTCCATCTCGGACAGCTGCCGCAGCGCTTCGGCGTCGCCGGAGGTGAATCCGCCGGACTCGGCCGACTCCGCGATCAGCCCGATCACCGGCAGCACGTCCGCGATGCGGGGCTTCAACGTCGCGGCCTGCTTCTCCGACAGCAGTGTCGCGGCCTTCCACACGTCGCCGCCCGAGCCTTCGACGGACTCGGGAGCGATGGTGTCCGCCTTGTTGAGGACGGCGATCGCGTTGACCGGGCCCGCCTCGCGGCTCGCGGTCGCGGCGGTGAACGCGGCCAGCGCCTGCTGGTCGTCGGCGCGCACGCCCTGGGTGACGACGTAGAGCACGGCCTCGGCGCCCGCGACGGCGTTGCGCGAGGTGTCGTCCAGCTCGTCGGAACCCTCTTCGTCGTCCTCGTCCCCGTCGTTGGGCTTGCGGTGCTTCGCCGCGCCCAGCAGCTGCTCGGTCCGCGACACCGAAGCGGCGTCGAGCGACCCGAGACCCGGGGTGTCGATGACGGTCATGCCCTGGAGGACCGCGTTGGTGAGGTACGCCTCGATGTGCGACACCTTGTCGATGTCGATGCCCAGCTCGGCCGGGATCATCCCGTCGGCGGCGAAGGGCAACACCTGCTTGCGGCCGTCGTTGAAGACGATCTCGACGCGGTCGACCGTGCCGTACTGGAACCGGGTCACCAGCCGGGTGCACTCACCGACGTCGGTCGGCGCGACCCGGCGCCCGATCAGGGCGTTGACCAGTGTGGACTTACCCGATTTGATCCGGCCGGCGACCGCGACCTGGAGCGGGCCGCCCAGCCTGCGCAGCACCTCGGCGAAACCCGCGGCGGTGCGCGCGGACACCTGCGGCTGCAGGCGGTGACAGAGGTTCGCCACCGACATCGACAGCGGGCCGGCGAGACGGCCCTGTTCCGTCACCGAGGTCACGACGCCCACCCCCTCCCAGTAGTCGAGCAAGCCGACCCGAATCGTCCCATGCCGCTCATCCTCGGGTCGCACCGAAGGTGGTACCGGCGACCGACGCGCGAACGTCCCGGGCCGACATAGTGTTACCAGGTGCGACGGTTGAGCCTCTGGATGCGTGCCCACCCCATGGCGGGGGACAGTCTCATCGCCGTCGTCCTGTTGCTGACCGACCTGCTGTTCTACGTGGCGGCGGCCGAGACGCCGGAAGTCCCGATGCCGCCCTGGTACGTGGTCGTTCCGCTGGACATCGCGATGGTCGCCCCCTTGGTCTTCCGGCGGAAGGCGCCGCTCTGGTCGGCGTACCTGCTGCTGCTGATCGGCATCCCGCACGGGGCGCTGGAGCTGGGCGCGGCCAGCGCGTTCGCGTTGGTCATCAGCATCTACTCGGTGCTGGTCTACGTGGGACGCAAACAGGGGCTGCTGTACCTGCTGGCGACCTTCGTGACCTCCGCGGTCCAGATGTGGGTGGACCCGCCGGAGGACATGTGGGTGCTGGCGATCATCGGGATCTTCTCCGCCGCACTGTGCTGGACGCTCGGCGAGTTCGCCGGCGCGAGGCGCGCCTATCACGAGGAGGTGGAAGCCAGGTTGCATCTACTTGAGACGGAACGGGACCAGGCGACCAGGATCGCCGTCGGCGAGGAACGCGGACGGATCGCCCGTGAGCTGCACGACGTCGTGGCGCACGCGGTGAGCGTGATGGTCGTGCAGGCCGACGGCGCGTCCTACGCGGTCGACGGGAATCCCGAGATGGCGAAACGGGCCTTGCAGACGATTTCGGAGACCGGCCGCGGCGCGCTCGCCGAGCTGCGGCGGCTCCTGGACGTGCTCCGCAGCGACGGTGACGACGAGCCGCGCGTGCCGCAGCCGGACGCCACCGCGCTGACCGACCTCGCGGACCGGATCCGCCAGGCGGGGGTTCCGGTGACCCTGGCGATCGGGTCCGACGCGCTGGAAGGGCTGCCCGCCGGTGTGTCGCTCGGCGTGTACCGGATCGTGCAGGAGTCGCTGACGAACACGTTGAAGCACGCCGGTCAGGGCGCGCAGGCGGAGGTGCTGGTGCGCCGGGAGAAGGACGTGATCGACGTCCGGGTCACCGACGACGGCGCCGGCCGCGCGAAACAGCTGGTGCCCGCCGCCACGAAGGCGGCGTCGCAGCAGGCGCCCGCCGGACCACGGAAGCTCGCCGTCCCCGGCGGGAACGGATTGATCGGAATGCGGGAACGGGCGAACGTCTTCGGCGGCACGCTGGAGGTCGGGCCCGCTCCCGGTGGAGGGTGGCAGGTGCACGCGAGACTCCCGGTTAGGTTGGCGACGTGATACGGGTGGTGGTCGTCGACGACCAGGAATTGATGCGCGTCGGGTTCCGGATGGTCCTGGGCGCGCAGGCGGACATCGATGTCGTCGGCGAGGCCGGTGACGGCGCGCAGGCGATCCGCCTTGCCGAGGAACTGCGGCCCGACGTCGTGCTGATGGACGTCCGGATGCCGGTGCTGGACGGGGTCGAGGCGACGAAGCGGATCGTCGAGGCCGGGACGGCGCGGGTGCTCGTGATGACGACTTTCGACCTGGACGAGTACGTCTACTCGGCGTTGCAGGGCGGGGCGAGCGGGTTCCTGTTGAAGGACACCCAGCCGGATCACCTGGTGTCGGCGCTGCGGGCGGTCGCTTCGGGCGATGCCGTGGTCTCGCCTTCGGTGACCAGGCGGCTGCTCGACCGGTTCGTCGGCGGCGGTGGGAAGCCGCTGCGGGACGCGGCCGAACTCGACGTCCTCACCGAGCGGGAGCGGGAAGTGCTCGTGCTGATCGCGAAGGGCCTCTCGAACCTGGAGATCGCCGAGACGCTGTTCCTGTCCGAGGCGACGGTGAAGACGCACGTCGGGCGGATCCTGTCGAAGCTGGACCTGCGTGATCGGGTGCAGGCCGTGGTGCTCGCCTACGAGACCGGGCTGGCGCGTCCCGGGGTCACCTGAAAGCCGCCGGGAAAAGTGGTCATTCGGTGAGCACTTTGCGGCGGATCCTTCTTCCCGGAGCCACTACCGGAGGAGAAGGAAATGCTGCGAGGTCTCACCACCACCACGTTCTACGCCGACGATCTGGCCGCCGCGATCGCGTGGTACTCGGATCTGTTCGGGATCGAGCCGTACTTCGTCCGCGACGGCCCTGACGGCAAACCGGCGTACGCCGAGTTCCGGATCGGCGACTACCAGCACGAGTTCGGCCTGGTCCGCGGCGATTACCGGCCGCCGCTGGCCCAGCCCGGCCCTGGCGGAGCCATCGCGAACTGGGCCGTCGACAACGTCGAGGACGCCTTCGCGACGCTGCTCGCTAAGGGCGCGAAGGAGTACGACCCGATCATCGAACGCGGCCCGGGCTTCGTGACCGCGGCCGTCGTCGATCCGTTCGGCAACGTCCTCGGCGTCATGGTCAACCAGCACTACCTGGACGTGCTGGCCGGGAAGAAGCAGCGGTGACGGTGGCGCGTCGGTGCAGGTGGTGGTGAGAGGTGGTGTTGGTTTTTTATAAATAAAAGGAA
>NZ_JBFBGL010000023.1:14661-117895 GCF_040684635.1 Amycolatopsis sp. NPDC089917
ACATCATTAGTGTGCTCTTCCGTGTTGCCCTTTGTGCTTGGGCGTTCGTCGCCTCCATTCTACAAAACCCCCCCACCCCCAACCCCACGACCAGCCGGTGCTCAGCGGTACAGGGAGTGGTCGGCCGTTTCCGGGTCCTGGCCCTTGTCCCGGACTTCGGCCATCCACTTGCCGAAGTCCGGGCGCGAACCGTCGACGTCGGTCAGGCCGTACTCGTTCATCAGCGTCCACGACGCCAGCGTCTTGCCCGCGAACCGTGACACTTCCGGGTCGGTCGCCAGCTTCGCGACCCCGCGCCCGAGCAGCGCCGGCGTCTCCGAGATGGCGAAGTCGACCGGGGCGGCCTTGCCCACCGCGTCACGCCAGGTCTCCTCGGTGACCCCGAAGTAGTCGAGCATGGCCTCCGAGCGCAGGAAGCCCGGCGTGACGGTCATGCCGACGCAGCCGTACTTCTTCAGTTCGGCACCGAGCGCCCTGCCGATCGCGCGGATCCCGCATTTCGCGAGGAAGTACGGGATTCCCGCGCCGACGTACTCGTCGTGGTCACCGTCGGTGACCTCGATGACGAGTCCGCCCTCCTGCCGGACGACCAGCGGCAGCAGCCGGTGCAACGCGATCAGGTGCGTGTCGATCGCGTTGTGCACCAGCGTGAGCGCGTCGTCGAGGCTGGAGTTCCAGTACGGCCCGTCGAAGTCCGCGAACGGGTCGCCGCCCCAGACGTCGTCGACCAGCAGGTCGATCCGGCCGTCCACTTCGGACTCGATCCGCGCCTTCAGCGCGTCCACATCGGACACCTCGGTGAAGTCGGTGCGGACGGGGATCCCCCAGCCGCCCGCCGCGTCGACGAGCTCCGCGGTGTCCTCGATCGTCTCCGACCGCTTCATCGGCGACTGCCGGTCCCGCGTCGTGCGGCCGGTGACGAACACCGTCCAGCCGAGCCTGCCCAGCTCCACCGCGATCGCCCGGCCACATCCTCGCGTCGCCCCCGTGACGACGGCCACTTTCCGGTCCATTCAGGACACTCCTTTCCACGCGGTCAGCACCGCGTCCACGTCTTGCCCCAGCCGCTCGACGATCCGGCCCTTCGGCCGGATCGACCAATCCAGCGCGGCCCCGTTCGCCACCCCCAGCAGCACTCGCGCCGCCCGGACGACCCCCGGCGCGCCCGGCAGGTCACGCGCCGCGATCCGGGTCAACCGCCGCAGTTCCGCCTCGACGGCGGAGAAATGCTCGCCCAGCAGGGCGCGGAGTTCCGGATCGCCGATGTCCACCCCCAGCTGCCCGAGGTGGTTCGCCGCGGTTTCCGCCGTCCCCAAGCCCTCGTAGATCACGACGACGGCCGCGCGCAGGGCCTCCACGGGATCGGCCAGCTCGCCGCAATCCCGCATCAGCCCCACGACGGATCGCGTGTTCAGCCGGCTCAACGCCTGCAGGAGACCGTTTTTCGAGCCGAACCGCTGGGCGACGGTGCCGACCGCCACCCCAGCCTCCGCGGCCACCTGGGCCAGCGTGAAACCCGGGCCGACCTCGCCGACCACGGTCCCCGCCGCTTCCAGCAGTCGTTCGTCGGTGATGGTGCGGGGTCTCGCCATGCCATTATTGAACCACGGTTCATTAACCCTGGCGATTCAGGGTCACTCTCAGGGGTGTCACCGATCGCGTACGCCGTCCGGAGACGGCAAGCTACTTCTCAGGTCGGGTACCAGGTTGGCACCTCAGGATGACGCGCTCGGCCACCCACATGGACGACGATTGTTCTCGCAATCGCCGAGGGGAGCAGACATGATCGAGGCAGCGGGCCTCACCAAGCGGTACGGCAAGACACTGGCGGTGAACAACCTGTCCTTCTCCGTCGCGAGCGGGAAGGTCACCGGTTTCCTCGGCCCCAACGGGGCGGGCAAGTCGACGACCATGCGGATGATCCTCGGCTTGGACAACCCGACCTCGGGTCAGGTGCGCATCGGTGGCAAGCAGTACCGCGAGCTGAAGGAGCCGCTGCGCACGGTCGGCGCGCTGCTGGACGCCAAGTGGGTGCACCCCAACCGGTCGGCGCGGGCGCATCTGCAGTGGATGGCGAAGTCCAACAAGATCCCGGCGAACCGGGTCGACGAGGTGCTCGAGATCGTCGGGCTCACCAGCGTCGCCGGAAAGCGCGCCGGCGGGTTCTCGCTCGGCATGTCGCAGCGGCTCGGGATCGCGGCCGCGCTGCTGGGCGACCCCGAGGTCCTCCTCTTCGACGAGCCGGTCAACGGCCTCGACCCCGAGGGCATCCTCTGGATCCGCAAGTTCATGCACCGGCTGGCCGACGAGGGCCGCACGGTGTTCGTTTCCTCGCACCTCCTCTCGGAGATGGCGCTGACCGCGAGCCAGCTGGTCGTGATCGGCAAGGGACAGCTGATCTCCCAGTCCTCCACCGAGGACTTCGTGTCACGGGCCGCCGAGAACACGGTCAAGGTCCGGTCCCCGCAGCTGCCCGCGCTGCGCACCGCGCTGACGCAGGCGAGCGCCCAGGTCACCGACGAGGACCGCGCGATCATCGTGTCCGGTTTGGACAGTGCGAAGATCGGCGAGATCGCCGCGGCCAACCGGATCGTGCTGCACGAGCTCAGCCCGCAGACCGGCTCCCTGGAGCAGGCCTTCATGCAGATCACCGGCGACTCGGTCGAGTACCACACCGGTCTCGAAGCCGAAGCCGCCGAAGTGGTCGCCGCCGCCCAGTAGCCACTCACTCTTTTCGAAACACTGTCGAGGAAAAGAAAAGCCATGACTCTGCTCGCTGTGGAACGCATCAAGCTGTTCACCACCCGCTCACCCTGGTGGTGCGCGCTGATCACCCTCGCGGTCGTGATCGGTTTCGCCGCCATCTTCGCCGGGGCCGCCCCGGCGGGTGAATTCACCGACGTCTCGAACTCCCAGTTCGGCTATGTCTTCGGCATGACCGTGATCATGGTCCTGGCGGCGCTTTCGGTGACCACCGAATACCGCTTCGGCACCATCCGCACCACCTTCCAGGCCGTACCGAACCGCAAGTCGGCGCTGCTGGCCAAGACCGGCGTCGTCGCGCTGCTCTCGCTCGTGATCGGCGAGGTCGCCGCGTTCGCCGCCTGGGGTCTCGCCTCGGTCATGCGGCCGGAAGACCTCATGCTGAACACCACCGCGGAGTGGATCAGCGTCGCCGGGGTCGGCGTCGTGTTCGCCTTCGCCTCGGTGATCGCGGTCGCCGTCGGCATCCTGATCCGGCAGAGCGCCGGCGCCATCTCGCTGCTGCTGATCTACACCCTCGCGGTGGAGAACCTGATCCAGCTCATCCCGAAGATCGGCAAGGACATCTACGACTGGATGCCGTTCCACGTCGCCGACCGGTTCCTCAACGGCTCGGGTCGCGCCGCCGCCGACGCGCCGCTGAGCCAGGGTGGATCGCTGGCCTACTTCGCCGGTTTCGCGCTGGTGCTGCTGATCATCTCGCTGGTCGTCGCCGACAAGCGCGACGCGTAAGAACTTCCGCAGGGGAGAAGCCGGACGTCCGCTCGGGGGAGCCGGGCGTCCGGCCGGGGAGAAAAAGGGGAACGAGGACCGGGCAGCCTGTCGGGGGGCGGCCCGGTCCTTACCCGTTTGGGTAATGTCGGAATCCACTGGAGGGAGGGCCGATGATCGAGGCCACCGGACTCACGAAGCGTTACGGCGACAAACTCGCCGTGGACACCCTTTCCTTCACCGCCGAAGCAGGCCGCGTGACCGGATTCCTCGGCCCCAACGGGGCGGGGAAGTCCACCACCATGCGGATGATGCTCGGGCTCGACAGCCCGACGTCGGGCGCGGTGACGATCGACGGGAAGGCCTACCGCGAGCTACGTGATCCACTTCGTACGGTCGGCGGCATGATCGACGCGTCCTGGCGGCATCCCGGGCGTCCGGCCCGTGAGCACCTGCGGTGGATCGCCGCCACGAACGGGCTGACCGACAAGCGGGTCGACGAGGTGCTCCGGCTGGTCGGCCTGGAGTCGGTCGCGCGCAAACGGGCCGGGCAGTTCTCGCTCGGGATGCTGCAGCGGCTCGGGATCGCGACGGCGCTGCTGGGCGACCCGCGGGTGCTGCTGTTCGACGAGCCGGTCAACGGGCTCGACCCCGAGGGCATCGTGTGGATCCGGCAGCTGATGCACGCGCTCGCCGCCGAGGGCCGCACCGTGTTCGTGTCCAGCCACCTGCTGCCGGAGATGGCGCAGACCGCGCAGGACCTCGTCGTGATCGGCCGGGGGAAGCTGATCTACCAGGGCACCATGGAGGACTTCGTCGGCCGCGCGAAGGGTCTCGGCGTGCGGGTCCGCAGCCCGCAGCTGGCCGGACTGCGGACGGCGCTGACCGAGAAGGGCGCCGAGTTCAGCGAGGAGGACGGCGCGCTCATCGTGTCCGAAATGGACAGTGACGCGATCGGCGAGCTCGCCTTCACCGCGGGCGCGACCCTCCACGAGCTGAAGCCGCTCACCGGCTCGCTCGAACAGGCGTACATGCAACTCACCGCGGAAGCCGTCGAGTACGGCGCCGGTGTCCCGGAGGTGGCCCGATGAGCACGGCGAACCTGATCCGCGCGGAGCGGATCAAGCTGCTGAGCACGCGCGCGCCCTGGTGGTGCGCGGTCATCGCGGTGGTCCTCGCGATCGGCTACACCGCGTTGTTCTTCGGCCTGGTGCCGCTGGAGGAACAGGCGACCGTCGCCTCGACTCAGACGGCCGGCAACCTCGGCCGCACCGTGGTGCTCGTGCTCGCCATCCTCGCGGCGGCGACCGAGTTCAACTGGGGCACGATGAAGCTCACCTTCCAGGCGGTGCCGTCGCGGGTGCCCGCGCTGCTGGCGAAGGGCGTCGTCGTCGGGATCTTCTCGGGGCTGATCGGCCTGCTCGTGGGCTTTTGCTCGTGGGGGATCGCGTATCTGATCAAACCGGCCGCCGACCTCGGGCTGCACTCGGGCGCCGACTGGCGCGCGGTCGCGGGCCAGGGGCTGACCTTCCTGCTGACCGGGCTTCTCGGCGTCGGCCTCGGGCTGCTGTTCCGCAGTCCCGCGTTCGCCCTCGGGTTCGCGTTGGCCTGGACGCAGGTGATCGAAGGTCTCGTCATCCTGATTCCACGGGTGGGCGACGACATCTACCAGTGGATGCCGTTCTTCGCGGCGAATCAGTTTTCAGGACCGGACATGACGGTTTCGATGCTGAAACTCGACCCGCCGTTGGGGCCGTGGGGTTATTTGGCTTATTTCGCCGGCATCTGCGTGATTGTTTATACGGCCGGGCTGATGATCACCCATCGACGGGACGCGTGAGCTTTTACCTCGGCCAAAGGAGTTAAGTCCACGTTAAGAGCCTGTGGCTTCTCTCACAGGATGCGGACATACTGTTCCTGACCGGGCGATGCTCGGGATGAGCCGCTTTTCGGCTCTCGGCCCCGGAGGTGATCCTTGACGGTGGATTCCGGTCAGGGAGTGGAACGCACGATCCCTAAAGCCCGTACTGAAAGCACAAGGCCACGACTCGAGCCCATGCTCGACCTCGAATGGTCCCAAGCGATCGAACTGCCCCGAACGGTGGCGTCGGCGACCCGGCCGTCCGATCTCCGCCGTGCCTGGGTGCACCGCGCACCCGAAGATCTCGTTGTCGCGCTGTACCGCGCGTCCAGTGGAATGCACGGCGAAATCCCCGCGCCGTGGTGGCTTCGCGCCGTCGTGGAAGGAAAGCTCGAATCGCGGGAACTCGGTTTCCGCATCGAAGATCGGATCTCCGGTCTGCTCGGCAGGCGTCCCGGTTGGGAATTCGTCCCGTGGGCGGCGGACGGGGAATCCGGCTACTGGGAGTTCATGCCTTCCGAACGCGGGGCTTCCGGCCATTCGATCCCGACCACGGTGTTGAACACCAGCAGGCACGACGGCTGGATCGACGTACTCCCCGCCCATTCCAGTACGACGCCGCCACCGATCGCGGTCGGCGGATTCGCCGGGTTGCGCTCGCGGCTGGGGGAGTTCGAAGCGGTCCGGTAACCCCCGCGTTTAATGGGCGGGTGGAAAACGAGGACCAGCCACGGATGCGCAGCGTGGTCAGCTATGTCAAACGCGGCGGCCGGATGACCGTCGGGCAGCAGCGAGCCTGGAACGAGCTCTGGCCGTCGCTCGGCCGCACGGTCGGCGAGCTGCCCGAAGGCACGGTGGATTTCGAAGACTGGTTCGGCAGGCGCGCCCCGGTCATGGTGGAGATCGGCTCGGGCATGGGCGAGACCACCTCCCAGCTCGCGGCCGCCGCGCCGGAGCTGAACTACGTCGCGGTCGAGGTGTACGACCCGGGTCTCGGCCAGCTGATGCTGCGCGCGGAGAAGCTCGGGGTGGAGAACCTGCGGCTGATGCACGGCGACGCCGTCGTGCTCCTGACCTCGCACGTCGAGCCGGGTTCGCTGGCCGGGGTGCGGCTGTTCTTCCCGGACCCGTGGCCGAAGAAGCGGCACCACAAGCGGCGGATCGTGCAACCCGAGTTCGTCTCGCTGGTGGCGTCGCGGCTCGCGCCGGGCGGGACCTTCCACATGGCGACCGACTGGGAGAACTACGCGGAGCAGATGATGGAGGTCTGCTCGGCCGAGCCGCTCCTGCGCAACCGGCACGCCGACGAGCCGGGCGGCTGGGCGCCGCGTCCGGAGTGGAGGCCGATCACGAAGTTCGAGAACCGCGCCGACGTCGAGGGCCGGATCTCGCACGACCTGATCTTCGAACGGGTCTAAACGCCTGAAAGGGCCGGTCAGGGACGTCCCCACGTCCCTGACCGGCCCTTTCTTCACACCCCCGTGCCTTGGGATGCCCCCTGCGCATCCCCGGTGCCCGTTCATCCATCCCCCGACAGAGGGATGACCGGGCACCCGGCTCGTGGGTGGTTACCTCCGACTCCACCCACGAGACCTGCCCGCCCCGGCGCCATGACGCCATTCGGGCGAACCTTTTACTCGTCGGCCAACGGCTCCGACTGCACCCGCTTGAGGGCCGGGGTCGAGATGGATGCCCCGAGCAACGCCACCCCGATTCCCAGCACCACGGGCGCCAGCAGCCACGGGCTCAGCACGATCCCGTCCTTCTCGACCATGCTGTAGAGCCCGATGCCGACCCCGACCCCGACCGCACCCGCGCCGATGGTGGCCACCATCGCGGGCAGGGCCGCTTCCATCCGCAGCGCCCTCGCCAGCACCTTGACCGGTGTCCCGGCCGCGATGAGTGCCCCGAAGGTGCGGCGGCGGTCCATCACCGAACCGGCGGTCGCGACGGCCGCGCTGCAGCCGGCGAGCACCCCGGCGGCGATCAGGCCGATCACGGTGACCCGGCGCAGGTCGCCGAGTTCCTGCTGCTGGCCGATCAGGTGCAGGCCGCGGCTGACGACCTCCTGGCCTGGGGCCGCCCCGACCAGCGCGGTCCGCACGACCTCGCCGTTCGCCGACGTCGTCGGCACGACCACGTCGACCTTGTCCGGCGTGACCCCCGCGGGCACCAGGGCCGGGTCGATGACGATCGTGCCGTAGGTGTCCTCGTCACTGGACGGGAAGAGGTGCACCGGCGCCTTCGGATCCAGCGGCGTACCGGCCTTGTCGTAGTCGTTCGTCACCTGGTACGCCGACGGGTCGAGGCTGGTCCTGCTGTAGATCGCGGGACCGGGCAGGCAGGTGCCGCCGATGTTCACCCGCAGCAGCTTCGCGGCGTCCTCGCAGTTCATGACGAAGGCGCGGCTGAGCGTCTGCGAGCGGGTGCCGGTCTCGCCGGTGGACAGGTAGACCTGGCCGACCGCGATGGCCTTTTCGGTGACCCCGTTGCGCGCGAGGGACGCGTTGGTCTGGTCGGCGATCTGCTGGGCCTGGGTCGCGTCGGACCCGGCGTAGAGGACGTTGTCTTGGTAGGTCCGTCCACCGCCGGCCATCGACTCGAACGTCGGCAGCAGCGTGAGCGCCATCGAGCCGGTGAACACCGCGAGCACGACACCCGCCGTGGCCCGGTACGCGCTCTTCGGGTCGTCGCGGAGCCTGCGCCCGGCAAGCAGCGAGGCCGGTTTGCGCCAGATCCGGACGAACGTGCCGCCGACCGCCGAGGTGACCCACGGTCCGATGATCGCGGCCGACCCGACCAGCAGGAAGAGCCCGAGCATCACCATCGGCAGGCTGCCGTCGTCCTGGCTGACCGCGAAGAGGAAGAAGGCGCCGGCCACGGGGACCGCGAGCAGCCGCCACCAGTGCAGCGGTTTGCGGGCGTGGGCCGAGGCCGCGAACAGCGGCGTCTTCAGGACGCGGCGGATGCCGAGGACACCGGCGAACACGACCAGCAGCGGGATCACGACGGCGATCGCGGTGGTCGAAACGACCGGGAGGCTGAAGTCCGACGCGAGCCAGGTCCCGCCTGCCCACGGAACGAACGTCGAGAGGCCTTGGAGCGCCGGCGCCACGAGGATGCCCAGCAGGGCGCCGACCACGGCGGACAACGCCGTCTCGGCGGCGACGATCTTCATCACCTGGCCCGGGGTCGCCCCGGCCAGCCGGAGCGCGGCCATCCGCACTTCGCGCCGGGCGGCGGTGAGCCTGGCCGAAGACGCGACGAGCACCAGGCTCGGCACGAGCAGGACGATCACGCCGACCCAGGCGAGCAGTTCGAGCATCGGGTCGGGCTTCGCCTGCTTGTTCGGGAAGCCGTCCGCGGCCATGGCCGTCTTCGGCATCGACTCCGGGGTGTGGCCGACGACGGCGACCAGTTGCTCCGGATACATCAGGGAATCGGGTCCGAGCGCGTCGACGAGTTTGCCGAATCGCTCCCCGAGCTGGGCCTGCGGCGCCGACTGGATCAGTTTCCCGAGTTCCGGGGAAACGATCGCCTCGCCGGGGCCGGGCAGCTTCGGGATGCCCGGCGGCAGGCTGAGGATCGGCGAGGCGCCGGTCTGGGCGATGTCGACGCGGATGATCTCGCGGTCGCCCGAGTAGTCCTTGTTGGCCGCCATGAGCAGCGGCGCCGGACGCTGGCTCTCCCCGGATTGGGAGTAGTAGCTGCCGATGTCCTGCCAGATCGCCCGCTGCGAGCGGGCCTGCGTGGCACCCGGGAGGGAGGCCAGCAGGAGCACCAGACTGGTCGCGACGGCGACCCCGACCGCGGTGAGGATGGCCGACGTGCGGGTCCGGCGGTCGACCCGGAGCACCCGCATGGCCAGCTGGAAGCTGTTCATTACGCGGCCAGCCTCGTCGCGATCAGGCCGTCGCGGATGGAGACGGTGCGCGGCATGGCTTCGGCGAGTTCGCGGTCGTGGGTCACCACGATCACCGCGGCGCCGCTGTCGGCGGCCGCCGCGAGCAGCGCGTCCATGGTGGCGCGGCCGGTGCGGGTGTCGAGCGCGCCGGTCGGCTCGTCGGCGAAGATCACCTTCGGCCGGTGCGTCAGGGCGCGGGCGATCGCGACGCGCTGCGCCTCACCGCCGGAAAGCTCGCCGGGGCGGCGCTTTTCCTTGCCCGCGAGGCCGAGCTTCGCCAGCCATTCGCGGCCGGCTTCGATGGATTCCTTGCGGCCCTTGCCACCCAGCAGCGACGGCAGCGCGACGTTCTCTTCGGCGCTCAGTTCGGCGACGAGCATCCCGGACTGGAACACGAAGCCGAACTCGGTGCGGCGCAGTTCGCTGCGCTTGCGCTCGTTGAGCTGGTCGACCCGCTGCCCGGCCAGGAAGATCTGCCCGGCGTCGGCGCGGAGGATCCCGGCGAGCACGTGCAGCAGGGAGGTCTTGCCCGAGCCGGAGGGCCCGACGATGGCGACCGCGTCACCCGCCTGGATGTCGATGTCGATCCCGGCCAGCGCGTGCTGCGTGCCGTATCGCTTCACCAGCCCCCGGCCCGCAAGCACCGGCTGCCCTGTCCACTGTGGATCTACCACCGTGATCTCCCTAGTCAGTCTTCGTGTTCCGCTTCGGGAAAGAGCTTCGCTGTGAACCACCTGTGTCCACTTCGGGCAGACGGCCAGTGCTGATCTCGCCCGCATCGGCCGATCGGCCGACCCGGCTCGGGCCGGTCGGCCAAGGTGCGGACGGTGGCGGATCCTCTACCGTCACGGTGTGACAGCAGGGCCATCCCAGAACAAGTTCTCCGTGCGGGCGAGCGCGCTCGCGCGCCGCATCGGCATGCCCGCGGTCGTCCTGCTGGCCGCGCTCGCGTTCGACCTGGCCTTCATCACCGACGCCGCGTTCGACGACGCCGGCCCCAGGTTCATCGACCTCCTGCTGTTCCCCGGCATCTTCGGCATGGTGTTCTGCGCGCTCTGGGCGCAGAAACGCGCCGCCGTCGCCGCTGTCGCCGCCTCGGTCGTGCTGGTCAGCTACACGCTGGTCGTCCGGTATTTCGGCATCCCGACCTATTCGAGCGTGCTCGCGAACCTGTCCATCACCGAAGTGGTGGCGGGGGTGGAGATCCTGTTCTACGCCGCGCGCCGGACGCGGCCGGGTGTCGCGTTCGCGGTGATCTCGGGTTTGGTGCTGGCCACCTTGACCGCGGTGTCCGGCCGGTACGTGGAGGGACTGTCGGGCGGCACCATGGCCCAGGCGATGCTGTTCGGCGGCATCCTGCTGGGCGGCACGCTGGTCTTCGCGATTCCCGGGCGCGACCGCACGGTGAATCCGAAACGCTACGAGAAGCTGCAGAAGCTCAACAAGCTGGTGATGGGCCAGTGGCCGCTCATCGGCATGTTGAGCGTCGCGCTCATCCTGGAATTCGGCTTCACGTACTCGACCGGGGTACACGGTCTGCCCCTCCTGGTCTGTTCGATCGTCGCCGCGATCATCGCGATCGCGGCGCCGCGGCGACCGGCCGACGCGATGGTCGCGCTGACCGCGGTCCTGCTGCTCTCGACGCTGGTGACGCCGTTCCTCCGGCTCCGCTACAGCTACCCGACGCCCGGCGGGCTGCCGGGGACGCAGGTCGTCGCGGGGATGGGCGCGATCGTCACGCTGGTCCGCGCGGTCGGGCTGGGCAAGGCCACGTCGCGGCTCGCGGCGCTGACCGGGGTGGTGATGGTCGCCTGCGTGCTCAACACCCAGCGGCCGAATCCGCGGCTCATGACCGAACCGGACGACATCGCCGGGTTCGCGATCGCCGGGCTGCTGCTGCTCGGTATCTCGGTGGCTGTCGGCCTGGCGCTGCGTTCGCGGGATTCGGAGCGGACGCAGGTCATCCAGTCGGCGATCAGCGACGCGCAGACCTCGGAACGGATGGCGCTGGCGCGGGAACTGCACGACGTCGTCGCCCACCACGTCACCGGGATCGTCGTGCAGGCGCAGGCGGCGAAGATGATGGGCGAGAAGAACCCGCAGGTCGCGGTCGAGGCGATGGGCCGGATCGAGGACGCCGGGGTGGAGGCGCTCGCGGCGATGCGGCGGCTCGTGCGGAGCATGCGCGGCGACGCGCCCGCCGGGAGCAGCGAATTCAGCGAGCAGGCCACCACCGATCTCGCCGCCGACCTGCGGTCGCTGATCGAACGGTCGAACCACGGTGTGAAGACGTCGATGAAGCTCGAACTGCCGTCGAACGTGCCGCACGAGGTCGGGCGGTCGGCGTTGCGCCTGGTGCAGGAGTCGCTGACGAACATCGGCAAGCACGCGTCCGGCGCGAAAGAGGCGCTGGTCATCGCCGAGGTGATCGAGAGCGAACTGCACCTCCAGGTGACCGATGACGGACGCGAGCCGGAGCGCCGTCCGGCCGGCGGGTCGGGCGGCTACGGTCTGATCGGCATGCGCGAACGGGTCGCCCTGTTGCACGGCCGGCTCTCCGCCGGGCGGGCGCCGGGCGGCGGCTGGCGCGTCGAAGCGTGGCTACCACTTGAAGGAGAAGAGTGATCCGGGTATTGATCGCCGACGACCAGGACATGGTGCGGATCGGCTTCCGGATGATCCTGGACGCCCAGGACGACATCGAGGTGGTCGCCGATGTGGCGGACGGCGTCTCGGCGGTCGCGAAGGCGCGCGAACTGCGGCCGGACGTGTGCCTGCTGGACATCCGCATGCCGGGGATCGACGGGCTCGAGGTCACCAAGCAGCTGGCGGGACCGGACGTCGCCGATCCGCTGAAGGTGGTGGTGGTCACGACGTTCGACCTGGACGAGTACGTGCACACCGCGCTGCGGAACGGCGCGAGCGGGTTCCTGCTGAAGGACGCCGGCCCGGCGCTGCTGATCGAGGCGGTGCGCGCGGCCGCGCGCGGGGACGCGCTGGTGTCGCCGCAGATCACCGTCCGGCTGCTGAAGCATTTCGACGGCGGCGCGGTGAAACGCGAGGTCGTCCCGCCTTCGGAGCCGCTGACCGCGCGGGAGCTGGACGTGGTCAAGGCGGCCGCGAAGGGGCTGACGAACACCGAGATCGGGGCCGAGCTGTTCCTGTCGTTGTCGACGGTGAAGACGCATCTGGCGTCGGTGCAGGGCAAGGTGGGTGCGCGGAACCGGGTGGAGATCGCGGCGTGGGCGTGGCGTAGCGGAGTCGTGGACTGACCGTAAGCTCGCGTCATGCAACGCCGTTTCCACGCTCCTGTCGTTCTCCCCGCCGACCCCGCTTGCTCGTTGCTGCGTGACGCCGTGGTCGACGTGGACGAGGCCGGGCGTGTCACCCATGTCGGCCCCGCCGCCGAAGCTCCCGAAACGTCCGCTCCCGTGACCCGGTTGAGCGGGCTCCTCCTGCCCGGTCTCGTCAACACGCACGCGCACAGCCCGATGACGCTGCTGCGCGGGATGGGCGGCGACCTGCCGCTGCTGCGGTGGCTGAACGAGATCATCTGGCCCGCCGAGGCGAAGCTGAAGCCCGCCGACATCCGCACCGGCATGATGCTGGGCTCGGTCGAGATGCTGCGGCACGGCGTCACGACCAGCGCGGAGATGTACTTCGAAGGCGAACAGCTCGCCGACGCGGTGCTCACCACCGGTGGCCGGGTGATCCTGGGCCCGCCGATCATGGAACTGCCGGGGATGGACTGGCGCGCGATGCTGAAGAGCATCGAACGCTGGATCGACACCGACGGTCTCCGGTTCGGTCCCGGCGAGCGGATCGAGGTCGGCTACGGGCCGCACTCGGCGTACATGCTGAACGTCGAGGCGCTGCGCGCGACCGCGGAGTCGGCGGCCGAACGCGGCGCGCTGGTGCAGATCCACGTGGCCGAGGCGGCGCTCGAAGACGTCAAGCAGCGTGAAGAGCACGGTTCGGTGCCCGCGTTGCTGGAGAAGGTCGGGATGCTGCGGGGCCGGACGGTGGCCGCGCACGCCATCCACCTGTCGGACGAGGACATCGCGCTGTTCGCGGCGCGCGGCGTCGGGATGGCGCACTGCCCCGGCTCGAACGCGAAGCTCGCTTCGGGCATCGCGCGGGTCACGGAGCTGCGGAAGGCGGGCGTCGCCGTCGGGCTCGGCACGGACGGCCCGGCGTCGAACGACGACATCGACCTGTGGGAGGAGCTGCAGCTCTCGGCGATGTTCGCGCGGCTCGCGACCGGCGACTCGACCGTGCTGACCGCGGCCGACGCTTTCCTGCTCGCCACCCGCGGCGGCGCCGACGCGCTGGGCCGGACCGACATCGGCGCGCTGGAACCCGGCCGGTGGGCGGACCTCGTGCACGTCGACCTCGACGACCCGGCCTTCGCGGCGGGCGTCGACGTCCCGGACGAGCAACTGCTCTCGAACCTGGTGTGGGCCGCCGGCTCGCGCCGGGTGCGCGACGTGTGGGTGGCAGGCGAACAGGTCGTCGGCGACGGCGAATCCCTGCGGGTCGACCGCGCGAAGGTGCAAGCCGAAGTCGCCGAAACCTCCGCACGCCTGCGCTCTTAACTCACTTACGCAACCCCCCGCCCGTCCCAGGGGGCGGCCCCGAGGCCAGTCTATCGGGGGTTGGAGGCTGGAGCCGGGGGAAAGTGCTGGTGGGGGCCGGGTTGTCCACAACGGCGCGGGGGTGTGGACAACTGTGGTCGGGCAGGTGCCGATGTCCCGAAAGTGGCTTTGGGGACGCGGGATGTCCCGAAAGTGGCTTTCGCGACGCGCCGCCGGGAGCAGCGAGACGAGCTAGACCAGGCCGCGCGGCCGCAGGGTCACCTCGGTCGGGTGCGCGTCGCCGGTGGCGGAGACCGCGGAGAGCACGGCGGCCGCGACGGATTCCGGGCGCAGGAAGCGTTCCGGTTCGTACGCGCGGCCCTCGTCCGCGATGATCGCCTGCTGCATTTCGGTGTCCGTGCGGCCGGGGTAGATCGACGTCACCCGTAGCGTGGGTTCCTCCTCCCGCAGCGCGTCGGCGAAGGCGCGGACGGCGAACTTGCTGGCCGCGTACGGACCCCAGCCCGGACGCGCGTTCTGCCCGGCGCCCGAGTTGATCACCACGACGTGTCCCTTCGCGGCGCGGAGCGCGGGCAGCAGCTGCCTGGTCAGCGTGACGACGGCGAGCACGTTGACCTCGAAGTTCGCCCGCCAATCCGCGTCGGTGGTGGCTTCGATCGTGCCGAGCCGCGCGACGCCGGCCGAGTGCACCAGCACGTCCAGTTCGCCGATCTCGGCGGTCGCCGCCTCCAGTGCCCCGGCGTCGGTCAGGTCGACCGGCCACGCCCGGGCTCCGGGCAGCGTGCCCGCCAGTTCGCCGAGCGCGTCGGCGTCGCGGCCGCCGAGCAGCAACCGGTGCGTGGGGGCGAGCGCGCGGGCGGCCGCGGCGCCGATACCGCGGGTGGCGCCGGTGACGAGAGCGAGGGGAAGATCAGCCATGCCCGCCACGCTAGTACGGCGGTCTCGCGTGCTCGAAAGCGTATCTCGCGTGATCAGGGGGCGAACTCGTGTGATCAGACGGCGAACTCGCGTGATCAGGGGGCGCAGACGAGTGGCGGTGTCGCCACCCGCGAGAACCGCACGGAACCGCGCGTGAACGACCCGATGAAGTTGTCCGCGAAGCGTCCGGCGGTCAGTGGAGCCCGCACCGAAGTGTCGATCGCCGAGATCTCCGGGCAGCTGAGCGCCAACCGGGCGGCCGCGACGTCGGCGGGGCGGACCGGGCCGCCCTCGGGGATCGGGAGCCGTCCCGAGTTCGCCAGTTCCCACAACGGGGGAAGCCATTTCTGGTGCCCTGGCCTGCCGTCGGGAAGCGACGTCGAATGCGCGGCGAACGGGTTGGCGAGGCCGTAACCGTCACGCAACCGCATGTCGAGCGGGATCAGCAGGCCGAGGGCGCCCATGCTGTCCGCGGCGACGGTCACGTACGGCCGGTCCGTCGGGTACGCGTACCAGCGCCTGGTCGCGTAGTCCTGGATCAGCACCGCCGGGCCGTCCACGCCGCGGACGGCGGCCAGCGTCGACGACATCAGCGGGTGGCCGGCGTAATCCTCGGCCAGGATCGGGTATTCGTGCCCCGTCGCCCGCGACCAGTACGACCGCTCGTCGGTGACGCCGACGGCACGCGGCTCGGCAGAATACGACGGGCGGAGCGACCCGGCGGCCACGAGCGCCCAGATCCCGGCGCCCACCAGAAACGCCGTGGTCAGCCTCGTCACCGGCAGCGCCAGCACGGGCAGCAGCAGGCAGAACAGCGCCGGGAGCAGCATGCGTCCGTGCATGAAATCCCCGCCGACCCTGATCACGTACAACGAGAGCAGCACCGCGCCGGCGACCGGGACCGCGGTGAGCACCGCGAAGGTTTTGTCCACAGTGGACAACACGCTGACGACGGCGACCGCGAGCAACAGCAACGGGAACCAGAGCCAGTACGGCTGGACGAGGTCGACGAGATACGCCCAGCCGCGAGCCCAGTTCGCCTCCGACGCCTCCTTGACCAACGCCGTGTTGGGCGTCAGCAGACCGTAGTAGCCCATCCGGAACACCTGATACGCCGATGGGAGCGCGGCCGCCACGGCCAGCAAGCCCACCACGCGACGGCGTCCCGGCCACGAAAGCACCAGCAACGCCGCCAACGCGACGACGCTGAAGAGCGTGAGATCCGGCCGTACCAACGGTCCGAGCCCGGCGACCAGGGCGACCGGCCAGGTCCGCAGATTGTCTATTGTGGACAAACGACGGACGAGCAGCCACCACGTTCCACCCAGCCATAACGTGATCAGGCCGGTCTCCAGTCCGGACGTCGCGAAGTCGCGGAACGGCGGCAGCGCGCAGACGACCAGCGCCCCGGCGGGCGCGAGCCCGTGGAACCCCAACGGCTGGTAGAGCCGCCGGGCGCCGTCGAGGCCGAAGAACAGCCCGGCGACCGAGAAGACCAACCCGGTGACCACGGAGATCCACTCCAGCGGCACCCCCGGGACCATCCCGAAGACGCTCAGCACCACCGTCCACAAGGGACTGGTGTTGCTCTCGACCCGCTCGCCGATGTTGAACACCGGCCCGTTGCCCGCGAGGATCTGGCGGACCGTCCGCAGCACGATCAGCCCGTCGTCGCTCATCCAGCGGCGGTGCCAGGCGAGATCGGCGTAGACCATCAGCACCAGGCCGAACCCGGACCAAGTCCACGTCGACGGCCGCCGGAACCAGGCGCGCGATGGCCAATCGGGCGTGTTCTCGCCCGTGGTCGTGTTCGTCTGCGTCATGACTCCGCCCGCCTCGGTTGCCTGCGAAGGAGATCAGGCCCGCCACCGACGAGTCAAACCGCGCGAGCGGACAGACACGACTGGGGTCGCTTCCTCCCTTCCATGGTCAGCCGCGCGGCGACCTCGAACCCGGCCTGGCCCAGCAGCTCGGCGATCCTGTCGGGTTCCAGCAGGTACGCGTCGTAGGTGACCGGGTGGCCGTACGCCTTCCCCGGGCTCAGCCGCTCGTCGCCGACGTGGAATCCGACCAGCAGACGACCGCCGGGCGCGAGCGTGCGGCGGAACTCCGCGAACAGCCCCGGGAGCTCCTCGGGCGGGAGGTGGAAGATCGACCACCAGGCGACGAGCCCGCCCAAGGTGCCGTCTGGAATGTCGAGGGCGGCCATCGAACCGACGGAGAACCGCAGGTCAGGGTATTGACGACGGGCGACCTCGACCATTTTCGGCGATAAGTCGACACCGGTGACGTCGAGGCCGAGCGACGCCAGGTGGGCGGTGACATGACCCGGGCCGCAGCCGACGTCGACGACCGGGCCGCGCACCTGCTCGGCGAACGCGGCCAGCATCGCCCGGCTGATCGGCTCCTGGTCGAAGAGCCGTCCGACCCGGACCGCGTAGTCCTCGGCGACGGTGTCGTAGGACTCGCGGGTGGCATCGAGATGAGAGGTCACGGTGGGCGACGTTAGCGGCACCCACCGACAATCACGGCTCGATCAAACCCGCGTCCCTGGTCAGGCTCTCCTTGTCCAGCCAGGCGAAGTCGCCCAGCTTGCTCATCGGCGCGTTGAGGCCCGCCGCGAGCGTCAGGTCCTGGCGCTTCTTGGGGCCGACCGTGGTGGTCGCCGTGCAGCCGGTCGCCGGATCGGCGTCGGAATCCTTCGCGTCGTCGCCCGCGTCCTTCGCCGTGTAGATGTAGCCCGCGAACTCGGGCGGAAGCGCGCTGATGTCGAAGCAGACCTGGTAGATGCCGTCCTTCAGCTTGGTGAAGCGGTACTTGCCGGCGGCGTCCGTGGTGAGCGTGCCGAGCGCCATGCCCGACGCGTCCTTCAAGGTCACCTTCACGCCAGGGACACCCGGCTCGCCCTCGTTCTGGAGGCCGTTCCGGTCGACGTCGTTCCAGACGAACTCGCCGATCTCGTCGATCGCGGGCGGCGGCGTGACCTTGATCGTGGTGGTCGAGGTCTTCTTCGGCAGCTTGCCGCTGGAGACGGTCACGGTGCTGACGTGGTCGTTGTCCGCTTCGGTGACGTTCTTGTGGTCGCAGGTGACGGTCGCGGACTTGCCGCCGTCGAGCGTCGCGATCGGCGTGGGCTGCACGTCGCAGTACGGGTCGTCGACCTTGACCGCGGTCAGTGTCGTGGTGCCGTCGTTGGTCACCGTGAAGCGGTAGTTCGCGGTGGCGCCCGCCTCCAGGGTGGCCGTGGCACCCCAGGCGCCGCTCGCCGGATCCCGCACCTCGGCCTTCACCGAGAACGAGTCGACCCGCAGGTGGACGCAGTCCCACATGACCCAGTTGTGGTCGGTGGCGGCGAAGAACTTCACCGAGTTCGCCGACGACGGCGCTGTCGACGGCGAGAAATCCTGCCTGGCCAGTTTGCCGTCGGTCTCGACGGCGTGCGTGACCTTGAGCTTGTTCTCCAGGACGACCTTGTTCGACGCGTTGTAGAACCGCAGCCCGGTCTCCTGGACGGCGTCCGTGCGCCGGAGGTTGACGTCGTTCGTGCCGGTCCAGCCGGTCAGCGTGTAGACGGCGCCCGGCACGAATTTCATCGCCGCGTAGGCGGTGCTGACCATCTTGTCCGGTGTCGAGATCAGGGCGTACTTGCCGCCGTCCTGCTGGTAGCCGCTCGCCGTCGACAGCCGCGGATATTTGCTCTTCGGTGTGCTGGCGGGCACCGGGGCGGCCGGGTTGAAGGTGTACCCGGCGGGCGGGCTGCCCTGCTCCACGCTCGGGTTCGTCGCGGCGCCGCCGGTGCAGCCGGCCGGGACGTCCGGCCCCTGCGCTCTCGCCGGAAAAGCACCCGTGGCCAGCAGGAGTGTTCCGGCCGTCAGCGTCACCAGTGCCCTTTTCACAGGGCTGAAGCTAGTTATCCGTTTCCGGTTCCGTAATCGCTGAACCGTGTCGACGAGCGCCCCGATCAGGCAGAACGGAGAGTGACCGGGGCGCCGCCGCCGTCTTCCCACGGCGGCGGCGCCCCGGTCACGGCCTTACTTGACGCCGATGCGGCCGACCTGGCCCCAGCGGCCCTTCTTCCACACCGAGACGATCGACGGCCGCGGCTGCGCGGTGCCGCCGTCCGGCCAGTGCGACGTCGGGTTCGCCGAGCTGGCGGCGTTCTCACCCGGGTGCTGCACGGCGACGAGCACCAGGTGGTCGGTCACCACCGGGCCGCAGGTCTCCGCGCCGACCGGGACCGACAGGAACTGCTTGACGTGCCCGCGCTCCGGACCGTCGACCGGCACCGAGAACAGGCCGTCGTTGGAGCCGAGCGCGTTGCCGTCGGTGGAGATCCACAGGTTCCCGTGCCGGTCGAACGCGACGTTGTCCGGGCAGGAGATCGGGCTGACCTGCTCCTTCGGGAAGCCGCCGAAGTAGGTGTCCGCCGTCTTCGGGTCACCGCAGACCAGCAGCAGTCGCCAGGAGAACTTCGTGGCCGCCGAGTCGCCGCGGTCCTCGTCCCATTCGAGGATGTGCCCGTTGCGGTTGTTGACGCGCGGGTTCGGCTCGTCGACGCCCGCCTTGCCCGCCGCGCCGCGGTCGCTGTTGTTCGTCAGCGCCGCGTAGATCCGGCCGTTGACCGGGTTCGGCTCGATGTCCTCGGGGCGGTCCATCTTGGTCGGCTGGACCTTGTCCGCCGCCTGCCGCGTGAACACGTAGACCTCTTCGGCGGTGAAACCGTCCACAAAGGACTTGTCGCCGGAGACCAGCGGGATCCACTCGCCGACGCCGTCGAATTCGCCGTCCTTGGGGAGTTTCCCGGTGCCGTCGATCTCGCCCGGGCTGTCGCCGGTGAAGCGGGCGACGTACAGCGTGCCGTCGTCGAGCAGCGCCGAGTTGTGGCGGCGCGCGTGCGCGCTCTTGCCCGGCTTGTACTTGCCCTTGGAGACGAACTTGTAGATGTACTCGAAGCGCTCGTCGTCACCGGAGTAGACGGCGACGCGGCCGTCCTTGGTGATCTTGATGTTCGCGGCCTCGTGCTTGAACCGGCCGAGCGCGGTGTGCTTGACCGGCGTCGAGTCCGGGTCGTTCGGGTCGATTTCGACGACCCAGCCGAACCGGTTCGCCTCGTTGGGCTCCTGCGCGAGGTCCCAGCGCTTGTCGAACCGCTCCCACTTGCGGGTGGTCCCGGCGCCGGAGAAGCCGTAGCGCTTGAGGCGCGCGGCCGCGACCGGGTCGGTGACGCTCGCCGCGTTGGCGAAGTACTGGTTGACGTTCTCCTCACCGGAAAGCACGGTGCCCCAAGGGGTCACGCCGCCGGCGCAGTTGTTCTGCGTGCCGAGGACCTTGCGGCCGGTCGGGTCCGCGGAGGTCTTGAGGAACTTCGAACCGGCCGCCGGGCCGCGCACCTCGAACGGCGTGTTCAGCGTGATGCGGCGGTTGAACGGGCTCGGCACGGCGCGCAGCGCGCCACCGATCGGGTCGCGGAAGGTCTGGACGACCGAAAGGCCGTGCGCGGCCCAGGCGATCTTGACCTGCTCCTCGGTCGGGTTGGCCGGGTCGTACTGATCGGCCGGGAACATGTGGACCTCGGTGGTGTACTCGTGGTTCACCACCAGCAGGTTGCGGATGCCCAGCGGGTCCTGCGGGATCAGGCCGACGAAGTCGTTGTTGTAGCCGAACTGCTTGGCCTGCGCGGCCGCGGTCTGCTTCTTGAAGTCGAACTTCGGCGCGCCGAATTCGACGGCGTCGCCCCAGCGGATGACGACGCGCTGGTCGTAGCCCTCGGGGATGGTGACCGCGTCGAGCTTGTTCGGCGGCACCGCTTCGAAGTCGGTCCCGGGCACCGGACGCCCGGGGCGACCCGGCTTGCCGTGCCCCGCGGCGGCGACGTCGGCCGGGGCCTCGGCGGCGGCAGCGGTGCCGGACAGCGCGGCGAAACCACCGGCGGCCGCGGCCATCACGGCGCCGGCCTTCAGCGCGCCGCGGCGGGACAGCATGTTCTTGACGACGTCGCCGAAGTACTCGTTGTCCGACGTGTTCGGCTCGGGGTGGGCGCACGCGTTGCCGCAGCGGTACTCGCAGGTGACCGCGGAGCGGCCGCCGGGGTGGGAGGTGATCAACGGCAGGAGCCGCTGAGGCTCGAAGGACACAGGGCCTCCATGGTCGCGGTGGGTTCACGTAGTCCAGTCGGGGGAACGTCGTGACGGTAAGCGACCAAAAAGAGCCGGTCCTGGCCAGAAGATGAACAGCGCGCGAACGAGCGATGGCGCGCTGCCGGACCGGCGGCGCGCCATCGACCGAAAGTACTGCTAGATCGTTGCTTGTCGACTAAGAACCGATGTCCGACAGGCCGTGTTTCCCGGGTTTCCAGACCGCGACCACCGACGGACGGGGCTGATTTTCGCCTCCGTCCGGCCAATGGGAGGCCGGTTTGTCGGCATTCGCCCCATCCACTTCACCCGGGTGCTGGACACAGACCGTGACGATCTTCTCCTCGACGATCGGGCCGCAGGTTTCCGCGCCGCGGGGCACGGTGAGGAACAGCTTCAGCTCCCCGCGGTTGCGGCCTTCCAGCGGCACCGAGTACAGGCCGTCGTTGATGCCGAGCGCGCCCGCCGAGTCTGTGGAGATCCACAGGTTGCCGTGTTTGTCGAAGGCGACGTTGTCCGGACTGGAGATCGGCGAGACCTGGTCCTTGGGGAACCCGGCGAAATAGGTGTCCGGCGACGAGGGATCGCCGCACACCAGGAACAGCCGCCAGCTGAACGTCAGCGCGAGCGCGTCCCCTCGGCGCTCCTCGAACTCCAGAACCTGACCGTGCTTGTTGTTCAGCCGCGGGTTCGGCTCGGTGGCGCCTTCCTTGCCGGGGTTGCCGCGTTCGACGTTGTTGCTGAGCGCGCAGTAGATCCGGCCGGTGCGCGGATGCGCCTGGATGTCCTCGGGGCGGTCCATCTTGGTCGCGCCCACGCGGTCGGCCGCCTCGCGGGTGAAGACGTAGACCTCGTCGGCGGTCATACCATCCACAAAGGACTTCTTGCCGGAGGCGAGCGGGATCCATTCGCCGCTGCCGTCGAATTCGCCGTCGCCGGGCAGTTTCCCGGTGCCGTCGATCTCGGCGGCCGGGCTGTCGCCGGTGAACCTTCCGACGTACAACGTGCCGTCGTCGAGCAAGGTCATGTTGTGCCGCCGGGCATGCGCGCTGTCGCCCGGCTTCATGCGGCCCTTCGAGATGAACTTGTAGATGTACTCGAAGCGCTCGTCGTCACCGGAGTAGGCGACGACGCGGCCGTCCTTGGCGACGCGGATGTTCGCCGTCTCGTGCTTGAACCGGCCGAGGTGCGTGTGCTTGACCGGGGTGCTCTCGGGATCGTTCGGATCCAGTTCGATCACCCAGCCGAAGCGGTGGGCCTCGTTCGGCTCCCTGTCGATGTCCCAGCGCGCCTCGAACCGCTCCCATTTCCGGGTGGTCGCGGTGCCCTTGATGCCGTAGCGCGCGTATCGCTTGCGCGCCACGGGATCGGTCACGGTTTCCGCGTTCCCGAAGTACTGGTTGATGTTCTCCTCCCCGGACAGGATCGTGCCCCAGGGCGTGACCCCGCCGGCGCAGTTGTTCATCGTGCCCAGCACCACCGTGCCGGTGGGATCGGCGGCGGTCTTGAGCAGCTCGCTGCCCGCCGCCGGGCCGGTGACCTTGAACGGGGTGTGCAGCGTGATCCGCCGGTTGTACCGCGACATCTTCGGCCGCAGGTGCCCGGTGTCGCGTCCGCGCGACACCTGGACGACGGTCAGCCCGTGCGCGGCCCAAGCGATCTTGACCTGTTCCTCGGTGGGGTTGTCCCGGTCGTAGCCGCGGAACATGAACTCTTCCGAGGTGTACTCGTGGTTCGTGACCAGGAGCGAGGAGAGCCCCCAGCGGTCGAGCGGCAGCAACGCGGCGAAGTCGCAGTTGTAGCCGAACTGCTTCGCCTGCGCCTCGGCGGTCTGGTGGTCGAAGTCGAACTCCGGCGCGCCCGGGAGCACCGCGTCACCCCAGCGGATCACGATGCCCTGTTCGTAGCCCTCGGGCACCACGACGGCGTCGAGCGTGTTCGGCCGGACACGCTGGTAGTCGGTGCCGGGTGGCGGTTTCGGGCGTCCCTCGGGGGTGGCGGAGGCGGGCGCGGCGAGCGCGAGCGGTGTCCCGGCGGCCAGTGCGACGACGGCGGTCGCCTTCAGCGCGCCACGGCGGCTCACCGCGCCGAGCACTTCGGCGAAGGTGGGGTTGTCCGACGTGTTCGGCGCGTCGTGGAAGCACGCGTCGCCACAGCGGTAGGTGCAGGTCACTGAAGCCCGGCTTGGTGAGTGGCCGGCCAGCAACGGAAGGAACTTCACGCGGACCTCCGGTCAGGCAGTTCGGAAGGCCGACGCTAGGACAACGGACCAACGGGAGAAACCCCCCGTTGGTCCGAAATTCACTTTCCGTACAGATCAGAACTCTTCGCCGACGAGCGCGGCCTCCTCGGGAACGCGGTATTCGTCGGGCTTGGTGCGGCGCGCGGCGAGCAGTCCGCCGGCGAGCACGCAGAGCACGGCGGCGACCAGGAACGGCGCATGCGGCGAGCCGAACCACTCGGCCACGTGGCCGACCAGGGTCGCGGCCACCGCGCCGCCCATCCAGCGGAGGAAGTTGTAGCCCGCGCTGGCGACCGGGCGGGGAGCGTCGCTGATGGACATCGCCATGCCGGTGAACAGCGTGTTGAGCAGGCCGGACACCAGCCCCGAGGCGATGATCGCGGCCACCAGCACCGGCTTGCTCGGCACCAGCATCACCGCGAGCAGGACGGCGTAGGCGAGCACCGCCAGCACGGTCGCGTGCCGTTCGCCGAACTTCGCCGCGAGCCGCGGGGCGAGGACCACACCGGCCACCGCCACGCACAGACCCCAGCCGCAGAACACCAGGCCGACCGCGACCGCGCTCCACTCCAGCACGAACGGCGACCAGGCGAGGACGGCGAAGAACGCGGCGGTGTAGAGGGCGGAACCGATCGAGGTGCGCAGCAGGCCGGTGTGCTTGAGGGCGCGGATCGGGTCGAGCAGGCGGATGCGTGGCCGGTCCTCGTGGGCGTCCTTGCGGAGGAAGACGGCGCAGAGCACCAGCGCGCCCGCCATCAGCAGAGCCGTCCCGAAGAACGGGCCGCGCCAGGAGATGCTGCCGAGCAGGGCGCCCAGCAGCGGGCCGACCGCGAGGCCGACGCCGAGCGCGGCTTCGTAGAGCAGGATCGCTCCGGACTGCCCACCGGCGGCGGCGCCGACGATCACCGACAGCGCGGTCGCGATGAAGAAGGCGTTGCCCAGACCCCAGACCGCGCGCAGCCCGACGAGCTGCTCGATCGAGCCCGCGGCGGCGCACAGCGCGGTGGCCAGCACGATCAGCGACAGACCGGTGATCACGGTGCGCTTCGCGCCGAAGCGGGCGCTCATGGCGCCGGTGAAGAGCATGGCCACCACCTGGACACCCAGGTAGGAGGAGAACAGCAGCGTCACTTCGGACGGCGTCGCGTGCAGGCCTTCGGCGATCGACAGCAGGATCGGGTCGACCAGCCCGATGCCCATGAACGCGATGACCGCGGCGAACGCGGTGATCCATACCTGTTTGGGCTGTCCTTTGAGGGCGTCCAACAGGCTCGAGTGGGACTCAGCGCTCATCGCGGATCAGTTCCTCCTTCTTGTCTTCCTGAATTTCCTGCCGCAGCAACTTGGTGAGGGCGGGGAGCGCGGCTTCGATCGCGGCGCGGTCGTGTTCGTCCAGCTCGAGGAGCCGCTCGCGGAGGAACTCCTCCCTGGCGACGATCAACTGGCGATGGAAGCGCTGCCCCACCTCGGTGACCTCGACGAGCACGGCCCTGCCGTCGGCGGGATCCCGGCGGCGGCTGACCAAGCCGAGCCGTTCGAGACGGCGGACGACGTCGGTCATCGTCGGCATCCGGACCCGTTCGAGGTCGGCGAGCGTGCTCATCCGTCGCGGACCGCCGTTCAGCAGCTCCGACAGCACCGAACCCTGGGTGAGGGTGAGCTGTACCTGCGGGGTCTCCCGGCGGACGAGGTAGTACAGCCGGAACACCAGCGGGCGGAGCCGGTGCGCGAGGTCGGCGACTTTCGTGGTCACTTAGCCATGCTAACTAAAATTACTGAGCATGGCTAAGTAATCTGCCGCACAGGTTCCCACCGCCTAGGGTTGAGGGGGTGGAAGCGGTGATCTTCGATCTCGACGGTGTCCTGGTGGATTCGGAAACGACGTGGGACGAGGTCCGCCGGGCGGTCGTCGACGAGTTCCACGGCACCTGGCGGGACGAATCGACCAGAGCGATGCAGGGGATGAGCACCCCGGAATGGGCCGCCTACCTGGCGCACGACCTGGGCGTCCGGCTGCGACCGGCGGACGTCGCGCAGGTGGTGATCGAGCGGATGGCGCGGCGGTACGCGGAGAAGCCGCCGATCATCCCAGGCGGCCCGGACGTCGTGCGCGAGGTCGCGAAGCACTGGCCGGTGGCGATCGCGAGCTCGTCGCCGCCGCTGCTGATCAAGGCGTTCCTGGACATCACCCGGCTGCCGGTGCCGACGGCGGTGTCTTCGGAGCAGGTCGGCGCGGGGAAACCGGCGCCCGACGTGTACCTGAAGGCGGCCGAGCTGCTGGGCGCGGAGCCGAAGAACTGCGCGGCCGTCGAGGACACGACGAACGGGCTGCGTGCGGCGCTGGCCGCGGGGATGACGGTGTACGCGGTGCCGAATCCGCATTTCCCGCCGGATCCGGCGGTGCTGGCGCGGACGACGGTGGTCGGGTCGATCACGGACCTGCCGCCGGCGCTCTCCGAGGCCTAGCCTGCCGAGTCCGGCGTGCCGTTGCGCCATACACAGGGCGTCGATCCGTTCAGGTACAGCTCGCCGGACTCGTTGGAATCCAACGCCAGACGAAATCCGTCGTCTCGTTTTTCCAGCCACAAGTACTGCGGGTTTTGCTTCTCTTGAAGAACTTGATAGTTGTTGTTCTGCGCCCACGAGCGCAGAGCGCTGAAGTACTCCGAAGTACCCGCAGCGGCCAGGCCGGTCACCTGGTAGCCACGATCGGCCACGACCCGGCCCTTCGGCCCGTTGTCACTCGGATCATCACAAGGCGCTTCCTTGCTCTGCCCGTGCAGTACCAGCACGGCCGACGCCGGAAGGGCCGACTTCGCTTGCTGGATATAGCTTTCGAGCCGCTGGTTCGCCTCTTGAATCGTGATCGTGTTGCCCATATCAGCCTCCTTGGGGCTGTCACAGCTCGCGATACAGAGAAGCAGCATCGCCGAAACCAGGCTTCTTTTCTTCATCAGTGACTTGGCTGCTTTCCTGCGATTATTCGGCCCATGTCGCGAAGAGCGGGGTTGTCTCGCGTCCAGTACTGGCTGTGAGCGGCCTCGCTGTTGCCGAGAATCGGCCCTCCTGGGCCGGGATCCGAGGTGAACGTCTTGCCGCCGAATTCCGGGTCGGTGGGATCGGGACCGAGGGGGTCGAGGGGATCGCCCTTCCCCTCGACACGAGGGAAGTTGGTGATGTTGATCGCGTCGTTCGCGGCCGTCGTGGAGTACACGTGATCGGACGGGACGTTGAGCTGGCTCGCGTGATCGACACCGACGCCCGGACTGGCGACGAGAACGATGTTGTCGACGGCGAGGTGCTCGTCTCTGGCCGCGTGTCCGACGAGAGTCGTGCCGTAGCTGTGGCCGATGACGGTGTTGTGCGAGGGAACTCCTTGATGGCTTTCCCTCAGTCCGTCCTGGAAGCTGTCGAGCGCATGCTTCCCGTTGTCGGCGAAGCTCTCGTTCGCCGCTTCCAAGAGGCCCGGCGGCGCGTCGTAGCCGATCCAGGTGATCACCGAAGGTGTTTTCGCCCCGGCCTGCTGGGCGGCGTCGACCATGCTGTCCGCCCGTCCGAGGTCACCGTTGACCTTGGAAAGCTCCGATCCGGTACCGGGCACATAGGTCGCGACGTTTTGCGCCGTATCTGGATTGCCCATCGCGACGATCGCCCGGCCCGCGCCCGTGTCGTCGATACGCAGCACGTACGGCCGCTGCTTCGTGGAGTCGTAGTTCGGACTGCCGGGATCGCTCATCGCGAGCCGGTGGTCGATGTCGTCGAGACCGCGAAGTTTCCCGTCGAGTTCGTCGAGATCCGCCTTGAGTGCGTCGAACTCCAGCCGGTCGTTGAGCTTGATCTGGCCGGCTCCGGTTCGGGGGAACTCGGTGATCTTTCGCTGCAGCTCGTCGCGCTCATGCCGCAACCTGGACCGCTGCCGGTCCAACAGTTCGCGGTTCGCGATGTCACGTTGCTTGGCCGAGAAACCGTCCCGTGGTCCGACGAGCTCCGGCCGGTCCGTGGCGAGCCGGGTCCGCTGCGCTTCACTGAGAGTCGCCCAGTAGGCGGCGTTCTGCGCCGCGGTCGCCCCCTCGGGCGGCGGCGCGGGGATGCTGAGCGATCCCATGGCCGCGCCGGAATTACCGGCCGCGGCGAGCGAGGTGTTCTCGTTGTCGTTGCCCGTCGCGTCGATGGTCTGCCCGGACATGATCCGGTCGAGCACCAGGCAGAAGTCGTCGTCGATGTCGGTCGCGCTCTTGAGGACCTCGGAGACACGATCGCGCAGGTCAGCCGCGATCGTCGCCCGTTCGCGGGCAACGGCCTCTTTCTGGTCTTCCGGGGTGTCCGGGGGCGGCCCGTTGTCGATGATCGCCCCGTCACCACCGACGGCGAAGTGGTGGGCGCGGGCGAGCCCCTCGACTTCCTTGACGCCGTTCATGACACCGCTGATCGCGTCTCCGACGTCCCCCGCGCTGCGGCGCAGCGAGGCGACCTCGGCGGCGTACTCCTCCAGGCCGTCGATGACCTGATCGACCTCGTTCGCCGCGGCGCGTGCCGCGGTGCCGTGCCAGCCGTCGGCCGTGTTGACGGCGCGCAGGTCTTCTGAGCAGGCGACGACCTTGTTGTACGCGGTGTTGACCTCCCCGACCGCGCCTTGCAGAGGTGCGGAATCCCACCGGATGACTTCAGCCCAGGTGACCATCAGACCGGCCTCCGCCCACCCGTCGACTGCGCCGGTACGGAAAGGTCCGCCGTGGCGGCATCCTCACGACTGCTGTAGAGGTCGGCGGCCTTCGCCATGCTCGCGGCATGGGCGTCGAGACGCCGCTCGTATCCCTGCTCGCGATCCCGCAAGGCCTGCTTGACCGCGGCGAGCTTGCCCACACACCGCGCTCCCGGCATACCGGCGTCGCCCGACGGCACCATCGCGGAACACTTCGCCCCACGCAGCCCGTCGGCGACCCGCGTCGCCGCTCGCCCCGTCGCTCTGATCTTCTCGATCACCACGTCATAACCAGCCACGAGCCCTCCCCTGCTCCGGTAGTCAAGCGATCACACTACGGAGCGGAACGGGGCGGTTCAACAGCTCAGGGAACCGAAAGCGGGGGAATCAGCAGGTAGCGGCGTTGTACTCACACCTACCTATAAGCGAAGGCTCCCTTCACCGCGTCACATGCGGTGAAGGGAGCCTTCAGCTCACGTCAGAGATCACGCCTCGCCGGCGATGAACTTCTCCACCTCGTCGCGCGCGGTCGCGTCGTCGTACTGCTCCGGCGGCGACTTCATGAAGTACGAGGAAGCCGACAGGATCGGGCCGCCGATGCCTCGGTCCTTCGCGATCTTCGCGGCGCGCACGGCGTCGATGATGATGCCCGCCGAGTTCGGCGAGTCCCACACCTCGAGCTTGTACTCCAGGTTCAGCGGCACGTCGCCGAACGCTCGGCCTTCGAGCCGGACGTAGGCCCACTTGCGGTCGTCGAGCCACTGCACGTAGTCGGACGGCCCGATGTGGACGTTGCCCTTGCCGAGCTCGCGGTCGACCTGCGAGGTGACCGACTGGGTCTTCGAGATCTTCTTCGACTCGAGCCGCTCCAGCTCCTTCATGTTCAGGAAGTCCATGTTCCCGCCCACGTTGAGCTGCATCGTCCGGTCGAGCTGGACGCCGCGGTCCTCGAACAGCTTCGCCAGCACGCGGTGCGTGATGGTGGCGCCGACCTGGGACTTGATGTCGTCACCGACGATCGGCACGCCGGCCGCGCGGAACTTCTCCGCCCACTCGGGGTCGGAGGCGATGAACACCGGCAGCGCGTTGACGAACGCCACACCGGCGTCGATGCACGCCTGCGCGTAGAACTTGTCGGCCTCTTCGGAACCCACCGGCAGGTAGGAGACGAGCACGTCGACCTCGGCCTCGCGCAGCGCCGCGACGACGTCGACCGGGGCCTCGTCGGACTCCTCGATGGTCTCGCGGTAGAACCGGCCGAGCCCGTCGTAGGTGTGACCGCGCTGCACGGTGACGCCCAGCGGCGGCACGTCGGCGATCTTGATGGTGTTGTTCTCGCTGGCGAAGATCGCCTCGGACAGGTCGCGGCTGACCTTCTTGGCGTCCACGTCGAACGCGGCCACGAACTCGATGTCGCGGACGTGGTACTCGCCGAACACGACGTGCATCAAACCGGGCACCCGGGTGCCGGGATCCGCTTCGCGGTAGTACTGAACGCCCTGGACCAGCGAGGCAGCACAGTTGCCGACGCCCACGATGGCCACCCGAACGCGGCGGTTCTCGCCCATGCCGGTTTCTCCTTCATTAGTCCAACAGTTGTAGGTAATCCGCAACGGTCCCGGAGAGCGCCTCAGGTCTCCGGTCCGCGCTGCTCGGCCTGTTCGTGCGCGATGAGCTCGTTGAGCCAGCGCACCTCCCGCTCACTGGACTCCAGCCCGAGCCGGTGCAGCTCACGGGTGTAGCGGTCGATCTTCTCCTCGGCCCGCGCCATTGCCGTCCGAAGTCCTTCTCGGCGTTCCTCGACCCGGCGACGACGGCCTTCCAGGATTCGCATCCTGACGTCGGCCGGCGTCCTCGAGAAGAACGCCAGGTGGACGCCGAAGCCTTCGTCGTCCCATGTCTGCGGGCCGGCATCGCCGAGTAGTTCGGCGAAGCGTTCCTTGCCCTCGGCGGTGAGCTTGTACACGCGCTTGCCCCGGCGTGCCCATGCCCGGTCTTCCACCTCTTCGAGCTCCTCGACGAGGTAACCGGCGCGGAGCAGCCGACGCAACGTCGGGTACAGCGAGCCGTACGAGAACGTCCGGAACATCCCGAGCGTCTCGTGCAAACGTTTGCGCAGCACGTAACCGTGCATGGGGGTCTCGTGCAGCAGCCCCAAGATCGCGAGCTCGAGCACACCGCACCCCCTTCCGGGAACAAACCGCGACCGGTCGCGTTGGCCACCGAGACCGGCTCGGTCAACCTACCGGCCCACTATATCGCGCCGATACATCGAAGTGGTGTAGCTAACCCCGATCGAGCGCCGCGGAACCGGACGAAATTCATCGGACAGTTATCGAATCTTCGGCGTGTCCGATCGAGCACGCACCGTCCCGCCGAGAACGGGGCGTGGACCACACAGCAAGAGCCCGTACTCTGTTGGCGTGCGAAACCAGCGGCAGGTCGTGGACTACGCCTTACAGCGGCGCGCGCTGCTCAAGGGCGTCCACTCCGGACGGGTCGGCACATACGACGTCTGCGACGCGGGCCCGTACCTCCTGCGGGCCGCGAAATTCCACGGACGACCAGGCGATCAAGACTGCCCGGTCTGCCATCGGGAGGAACTGACCCTGGTGTCCTGGGTCTACGGCGAGGAGCTCAAGCACGTCGCCGGATCAGCCAAGACACCGGAAGAACTGGTGCGGATGGACGGGCACTTCGCCGAGTTCACCGTCTACGAGGTCGAGGTCTGCCGGAGCTGTCACTGGAACCACTTGGTGCGGTCCTACGTCCTCGGAACAGGAGATCCGGGAAGCACCCGGCCACGGACCCGGTCACAGAGGACAGCGGGTCAGTGACAGGTATCGAAAACGCAGTTGAGCACAGAGCGGCGTCCCCCGAAGCGCCGGTCTGGGAGGCCCATTCGTGAACGACGACCGCAATCGCTCCTGGCCTGGCCAGGAGCCTGATGCACCTCGCCGTGCCCAGTGGCCGGGCGAAGCCGACGATCCCGGTTGGCCGGGCGAGGAACCCCCGCGCCGCCCCCAGCGCCGGACCCCGCCGAACGGCACCCGCCGCCCGGCGCCGCCCCGCTCCGAAGCCCCCCGCTCCGCGGCCCCGCAATGGCCGGGTGGCGAGAGCGGCGGCCCCGAGTGGCCGTCCGACGACGAACCGCGCCGTCCCGCGGCCCCGCGCCGCCCCAACGGCATGCCCCCGCGCAGGCAGGGGCCCCCGCCCGGCAACCGCCCGCCCCAGCGCTCCCAGCAGGGCGCCGTCGGTCACCGCCCGCCGCCTCCGCCCGGCAACCGCCGTCCGCCCGCTCCCGACGACCAGGCGACCGCGATGGTCCGGCCGGTCGAGCCGGAGCCGTACGAGCGCGAGCCGGAGCTCATCACGCACCACGCGCACAACGGCACCGAAGACCCGTACGGCTACGACCCGTACGACGATCGCTATGACGATCGTCACGAAAGCGCCGCGCTCGGCGCCGAGGGCGAAGACCCGTACGACGACGAGCCCGGCGAGGACGAAGAAGGCGACAAGAAGAAGGCCCTGACGCCGAAGCAGCGCAAGAGGCGCCGCTGGCGGATCATCCGCCGGGTCCTCTACGCGATGTTCGGCCTGTTCGTCGTCGTCCCCGCGATCGCGTTCGTCATCACCTACTTCCTGGTGGACGTCCCGTCGCAGGAAAGCGTCGCGAGCCAGCAGAGCCAGCCGATCACGCTGATGTACTCCGACGGCAGCCCGATGGGCAAGATCGCGCCCGCCAGCGGCGGCAGCCGGTACCTGCTGAAGCCCGGCGAGGTCCCCGAGGCGGTCAAGAAGGCCGTGTACGCGGCCGAGGACTCGTCGTTCGAGACCAACTCCGGCTTCGACGTCGGCGGCATTCTGCGCGCGGTCTACAACAACGTGACCGGCGGCCAGGGCGGCGGTTCGACGATCTCCCAGCAGTACATCAAGAAGGCCACGGCCAACGAGGCGCCGACGCTCACCCGTAAATGGACCGAGCTGGCCAAGTCCTTCAAGATGAACAACCAGATGTCCAAAGAGGAGATCATCACCGCGTACCTCAACACCATCTACTTCGGCCGCGGCGCGAACGGCATCGAAGCGGCCGCGCAGGCCTACTTCAAGAAGCCGGCCAAGGAGCTGAGCGCTTCCGAGGCCGCGCTGCTGGGCGGCCTGATCCAGGGGCCGAGCAAGTCCGAAAACGAGGCCTACGCGCAGAGGCGCTGGAACTTCGTGATGGACCAGATGGTGGCGAACAAGTGGCTCGACCCGGGTGAGCGCGCCGCCGCGCAGTTCCCGAAGCCGATCCCGAAGGCGCAGGCGAAGGCCGACGACGCCGGCACGCTGAGCCTGCACATCCGCAACCGGGTGATCGACGAACTCGAAGCCCGCGGCTACGACCAGGACCGGCTGCACCAGGGCGGTTTCAAGATCACCACGACGATCGACCCCAAGGCGCAGAAGATGGCCGAGGAGTCCGTCGCCGAGGGGATGAAGGGCCAGACGGACGAAAGTATCCTGAACGCGCTGGTCGCGGTCGACCCCAAGACCGGCGGCGTGGTCGCCTACTGGGGCGGGCCGGACTGGACGAAGAACGACCAGGGGCAGGACGTCCAGGCCCATGACTGGGCGAACGTCCCGCACAACCCGGGTTCTTCGTTCAAGGCCTTCGACCTCGCCGCGTTCCTCAAGATGGGCAAGGGTCTCGGCGAGACCTTCGACGGGTCCAACAACCGGAAGTTCGACGCCGGCGGCGGCAACACCCGCACGATCCGGAACGCGGGCGAGAGTTCCAACTGCGGCACCCAGTGCACGGTCGCCGAGGCGATGAAGGTCTCCGCGAACACCGTGTTCTACGACATGGTGATCAACAAGACCAAGGTCGACCCGGTGGCCAAGGCCGCGAAGGAAGCCGGCGTGCGGACGGAGAACGAGGGCGGCAAGTCGGTCCTCTACCCCGACCTCAACATCGCGCTCGGCGGTGGCCGCACGGTGACCACGGCGGAGGACATGGCGGCCGGGTTCGCCACCTTCGCCGGTGAAGGCGTCCGGCAGAAGCAGCACTTCGTCGCGAAGCTGACCAACTCCCAGGACGAGGTCGAGTTCGACGAGACGGCCCCCCAGGGCTCTCCCGCCTTCAGCGACGACGCCGACAAGAGCAAGCAGATCGCCGGCAACATCACCGACGCGCTCGAAGAGGTCGTCCCGTACTCGAAGCTGAAGTGCCCCAAGGGCAACGACTGCGCAGGCAAGACCGGGACGCAGCAGTACGACTTCAAGGACAGCGACCCGGCGAGCTACCACGACCGCAACGCGCAGACCTGGATGGTGGGCTACACGCCGAGCATCTCGACCGCGGTGTGGGTCGGCGGCGACGGCAACAAGCCGCTGCACGACAAGAACAACAAGCCGATCTACGGGCGGACGATCGCCGGTCCGATCTGGGAAGACTTCATGTCCCGGTACCTGACCGGCAAGCCGACGGAGAAGTTCGAGAGCGTCAAGCCGATCGGCAAGGACGCCAGGTCGGTGCCGACGACGACGGCCTCCAAGCCGCCGCCTGCCACGACGACCACTCCCGAGGCGCCGTCGACCACCGCGACGCCGACGACTCCCACCGAGCCGACGGAGCCGACGGAGACCGGTGGCTGGCCGACGAAACCGACCAAGCCCACCAAGCCGACGAGACCGGGACCCGGGACCTCGGATCCGTTGTTCCCGAACGGCGAAGATCCGTGATGACCGGGCGAACCAGCTGAAGAAGGTGTGCCGGGCGCTGGCCCGGCACACCTTTTTTCGTCGGCCGGTGAACCTGAACCGATCCGAGACGTCTTATACAAAGGAGACCTGCGACCGCAGGACCGCGCTCACCACGGAAGGTTCGGAGGACGTCCCAGTGAACGACGATCCCCACGGCGGATGGCCAGGTCAGGACCCTGACCCCGCCCGTCGTCCGCAACGCCCGGCCGGACCGCCCCGCCGCCCCGCCGGAGGACCGCCTCCGGGATACGGGCAGCGACAGGGTCCAGGCCCGCAGGGTCCGGGACAGGCACCGTGGCAACGCCAGGGGCCGTCCCAGCAGCAGCCGCCACCACGGCGTCCGCAGCGACCGCCGGTCGCGCCGCAGTACGAGCCGGACCTCATCACGCATCACGAGCACAACGGCACCACTGATCGCGGCTACGACGATCGCTACGACGACCAGTACGAGGACGAGCAGCAGGGTCCCGAGACCGACGAGAACGGGAAGCCGATCCTCACCCCGGCGCAGCGCAAGAAGCGCCGGTGGAGACGAATCCGGCGGGTGCTGCTCGCGCTGTTCTGCCTGTTCGTGGTGATCCCGGCGATCGCGTTCGTGATCACCTACTTCGCCGTCGACGTCCCGTCGCCGCAGTCCGTCGCGGCCACGCAGGGCCAGGCGGTGACCTACTACTACGCCGACAACACGGAGATGGGCAAGGACGTCCCCAAGGGCGGAAACCGGCAGATCCTGACGCCGGAGCAGATCCCGGACATCGTCAAGAAGGCCGTCATCGCCACCGAGGACGCCTCCTTCGAGACGAACTCCGGGTTCGACATCGGCGGCATCCTGCGCGCGGTCTACAACCAGGTGACGGCGGGCAAGGGCGGTGGTTCGACCATCTCCCAGCAGTACATCAAGGTCGCCAGCGGGGACGACGAATCGTCGCTCACCCGTAAATGGACCGAGCTCGCCAAGTCCTTCAAGATGAACCAGACGTACGAGAAGAAGGACATCATCTCGGCGTACCTGAACATCATCTACTTCGGGCGCGGCGCGTACGGGATCGAGTCGGCCGCGCAGGCGTTCTTCGGCAAGCCCGCCGGCGAACTGAACGCCTCCGAGGCGGCGCTGCTCGCGGGTCTCATCCAGCAGCCGGGCCGTTCGGAGAACCCGAAGGTCGCGAATGACCGCTGGACCGTCGCGCTGAACCGCATGGTGGAGAACAAGTTCATCTCCGCCGCGGATCGCGCGAACCTGCAGTTCCCGACGCCGATCCCGCAGGCCGACAAGCAGCAGGCCGGGGTGGTGAACCCGTTCATCCGCGACAAGGTCAAGGAAGAACTCGCGGCGAACGGCATCACCGACGACGTCTATTACCGGGGCGGCTACAAGGTCTACACGACCATCGACCCGAAGGCGCAGGCCGCGGCCGAGCAGGCGGTCGCCGACGGGATGAAGGGCCAGACCGACGAGAACCTGCTCAACGCGCTCGTCGCGGTCGACCCCAAGACCGGCGGGGTGAAGGCGTACTACGGCGGCCCGACCATCGTGAAGGGACCCAACGGCCAGGATCTCAGAGGCCGTGACTGGGCGAACACGCCACAGAACCCCGGGTCGTCGATGAAGCCGTTCGACCTCACCGCCTACATGCAGATGGGCAAGGGCGGCATCAACTCGACGTTCGACGGGTCCAACAACCGGCAGTTCGGCAAGCAGACGATCCGGAACGCCGGTCCCGGCAGCTCGTGTTCGGCGCAGTGCACCGTGTCCGAGGCGATGCAGCGGTCGGCGAACACGGTGTTCTACGACATGGTCGTGAACGTGACCAAGCCGGGGCCGGTGGCCCAGGCGGCGAAGGACGCCGGGGTCAAGCCCGCGCCCGAAGGCACCGCCGAACTGTTCGCCGACAACAACATCGCGCTCGGCGGCGGCAAGACGGTCGTCAGCCCGGTGGACATGGCAGCCGCGTATGCCTCTTTCGCGGGCGATGGCCAGCGGCGGGACAAGCACTTCGTCGTCAAGGTGACCAACTCTCAGGACGAGGCCGCGTACTCGGCACCCGAGGAGGCGAAGCCGGCGTTCTCCGACGACTCCGACAAGAGCAAGCAGATCGCGGGCAACGTCACCGAGTCGCTCAAGGGCGTCATCCCGTTCTCGAAGCTCAAGTGCCCCAACGGCCACGAGTGCGCGGGCAAGACGGGGACCCAGCAGCACACCTACCGGGCGGGTGAACCCGCCTCGGCGAAGGACGCGAACTCGCAGACCTGGATGGTCGGCTACACGCCGTCGATCTCGGCCGCGGTGTGGGTCGGTGGCGACGGCGACAAGGCGCTGAAGGGCAAGAACGGCAAGTCGATCTTCGGTTCGACGATCGCCGGGCCGATCTGGCAGAAGTTCATTTCGCTGTACTTGAACGGAAAGCCGGGGGAGCGCTTCGACAAGGTCAAGATCATCGGCGGGGACGACAACAACACCGTCCCGTCGACGCAGACCCCGCCGGACGAGAACGACGACGGTAACGAGACCGGGACTCCGTCCACCGGTCCGTCGTCGCCCTCGTCTTCGCGGAAGGAGGAGGACCCGCCTTCCAGCTCCAAGAATCCGCCTTCGTCCAGTGAGAACAACGGCGAAGAGGGCGGCAACGGTCCCGGCCGCGGCGGCGGGGGCAGAGGCGACAACGGCTAGCTCCGGCCCAAGTACGGAAAGGCCCCCTTCCTTGCGCTAGACGCGAGGAAGGGGGCCTTTCCGTACTACGGGGCTAAAGAGTGACGACGCGCCGTTCCGCACCCGAAAGGTGGGCGGCTTCGATGACCCGGAGCGCTTCGACGGCGGAGGCGGGATCGACCGGGAAGTCGCCCTTGCCGAGGAGCGCGTCGCGCACCTGCGCGTAGAAGTCCTCGTAGCGGCCGACCTCGGTGGGCACGGTCTCGACGTCGTCGTTCACGCCGAGCACGCCGGCGTCCGACGGCGGTTCCACGGCCCAGCCGGGGTCACCGGGCCGCAGCCCGTCCTTGATCTGCGGCTCCTGGACGTCGAGGCCGTACTTCGTGAAGGTCGCCTTGTCGCCGAGCACGCGGAAGCGCGGGTTCCGGGTCCCCGCGAGCGCGGACGCCCACAGATGCGAGCGCACGCCGTTGGCGTGCCGAAGGGCGACGAAGACGTCGTCGTCGACGGACACCCCGGCGCGGCGCTTGTCGACCTCCGCGTAGACCTCGGTGACCGGTCCGAACAACTGGAGCGCCTGGTCGACGATGTGCGCGCCGAGGTCGTAGAGCAGCCCGCCCGCCTCGGCGGGATCACCGAACTCGCGCCAGTTGTCGCGCGGCTTCGGCACCCAGCGGTCGTAACGGGACTCGAAGCGGAAGACGCCGCCGAGGCCGCCCTCGTCGAGGACCTTCCGGACGGTGAGGAAGTCCGAGTCGAACCGGCGGTTCTGGAACACCGTCAGGCCGACGCCCTTGGCCTTCGCGGCTTCGACGACCTTCGCCGCTTCGTCCGCCGTCGGCGCGAAGGGCTTGTCGACGACGACGGGCAGACCAGCCTCGATCGCCCGGAGCGCGAGCGGGACGTGTGTGCGGTTCGGCGTGCTGATGACGACCAGGTCCAGTTCGCCCGCCTTGGCGAACAACGCGTCGGCGTCCGGCAGCACGTCCGCGGCCGGATAGTCGGCGCTGGCCTGCCCGACCCGGTCCGGATTCGAGGTGACGATCGCGGCCGGGGTGAGCCCCGGCGTCGCGTCGACCAGCGGGGCGTGGAAGACGCGCCCGCCGGTGCCGTATCCGAAGATCCCCACTCGCAAGTCAGCCATGCGCTCCATTAAACAACAGTGTTGCGTAATCAGCCAGTCATGGCAGGATGCGCGCTATGCCGGAGACCGGGGTCAATCTGCGCGGGCTGCGCCAGCACAATCGGGCGTTGCTGCTCACGCACATCCTGCGCGCGGGCGGCCTCAGCCGCGTCGAGCTCGCCGAGCGCACCCGGCTCACGCAGCAGGCCGTCTCGAAGATCGTCCCCGAACTGCTCGAAGCCGGCTTGCTGGACGAGGAACGCCAGCCCGCGGCCGGGGTCGGCAAACCGCGCACGCTGCTGCGGGTCCGCGCGGACGCCCGGTACGCGCTCGGCGCCCAGCTCGACCGGGACCACTACCGGGTGCTCGTGACCGGCCTGACCGGGAAGATCATCGCGTCCCATGGCGGGCCGCTCGCCCCGGGATTCACCCCCGACCAGGCCGTTTCCGCCCTCGGCGAAGCGACCGAAGCGCTGCTCGGCGGAGTCGGACGTGAACGCGTGCTCGGCCTCGGCGTCGGCTCCGTCGGACCGCTCGATCACCTCGAAGGGGTGGTCCGAGACGCCACGAACATGCCCGGCTGGCACCACGTCCCCCTGCGCGACCTCCTCGCGAAACGCACCGGGCTGCCCGTGCGGCTCGACAAGAACACCAACGCCGCCGCCTTCGCCCAGCAGTGGCCGGAGGGCGGCCAGGCCGCGACCGCCGTCGTCTTCGTCGGCACCGGGATCGGCGTCGGCCTGCTGATCGACGGCCGGGTGTACCGGGGGCCGCGGACCAACGCGGGCGAATTCGGGCACACCACGCTCGCCTTCGACGGGCCGCGCTGCGCGTGCGGGCGCCGCGGCTGCGTCGAGGTGCTGCACAACGCCGCGCCGACCACCGAAGAGGCGGCCGGACTGCTCGCGATCGGGCTCGCCGACCTCGTCCAGGTCCTCGACCTCGAGCGTGTCGTGCTGACCGGGCGTTCGGTCCGCGCGGAGCCGGAGGTGTACCGCGACACGGTCGCCGCGCGGCTGCGGGAACTGCTTCCTTTGCCGCACTGGCAACGGATCCAGGTCGATCTCGACGAGATGGGCGACGACGTCGTCGCGTTCGGCGCGGCGGCCGAGGTGCTCGCCGGGTTCTACGACAGTGGCGATGTCACCGGTTGGTCACCCGGATAGGCGCTAACATCCGCCACGTGTCCGACCAGACGACCCAGCCCGAGGCTCCGCTCTCCCTCACTCCCGGCGAGCGGGTCATCCCGAGCTGGAACGAACCGCTCGTGGCCGCGGCCTCCCGGCCGATCGGCGGACCGCTCGGCGAGCACGCGGCCGTGGGACGGCACTGGTTCTGGTCGCCGCAACGGGTCGGGCTGCTGCTGGCCTGTTTCGCGCTGCTGTTCTCGTGGTTCGGCAAAGCGTCCTGCATCCAGGAGTACACCGACGATTCCGGGACCCACCAGCTCGACTGGCGAGCGGGCCGCCCGTTCGTCGCGATGTGCTACTCGGACATCATCCCGCTCTACAGCTCCGAGCGGCTGAACGATCCGGACACCTTCCCTTACGTCACTTCGTGGACCGAGGACGCGGGCACGGCGAAGGAGACGACGCGGTACATGGAGTACCCGGTCGCGACCGGGCTGTTCCAGTGGATCAACGCGAAGCTCACCGAAGCCTGGCTCTCGGCCGCGGAATCGGGCTGGCTGCCCGGCGCGCTCCCGGTCGCCGTCTACTTCAACATCTCGGCGCTCTGGCTCGCGCTGGCCTGGCTCGTCACCGTGTGGGCGACCGGACGATCGCTGAAACGCCGCCCGTGGGACGCGGTGCTGGTGGCGATCTCGCCGCTGGCGCTGGTGCACGTCTTCACCAACTTCGACGCCATCGCGACCGCGTTCACCGCGACCGCGCTGCTCGCGTGGGCCCGGAAACGGCCCGAGGTCGCGGGATTCCTGCTCGGCCTCGGCGCGGCGGCGAAGCTGTATCCGCTGCTCCTGCTCATCCCGCTGTTCTTCCTGTGCCTGCGCGCGGGCAAGGTCAAACAGTGGGCGCTGACCGCCGGGCTCGCCGCGGCGACGTTCGTGGTGGTCAACGTCCCGTTCGCGCTCGCCGCGCCGACCGGCTGGTGGGAGTTCTTCCGGCTCAACACGGCGCGCCCGATGGACCCGGACTCGCTCTACAACGTGATCTCCCATCTGTCCGGCTGGGCCGGTTTCGACGGGAAACTCGTCACGGGCCAGACACCGGTCGTGCTCAACACCGTCGCCGCGGTGCTGTTCATCGCCGCCTGCGCCGGCATCGGGTACATCACGCTGAAGGCGCCGCGCCGTCCTCGGCTCGGCCAGCTGGCGTTCCTCGTGGTGGCCGCGTTCCTGCTGACCAACAAGGTGTGGAGCCCGCAGTATTCGCTGTGGCTGGTGCCGCTGGCCGTGCTCGCGATCCCGCGCTGGCGGCTGCTGCTCGGCTGGATGATCATCGACGCGCTGGTCTGGGCGCCGCGGATGATGTACTACCTCGGCGTCGACCACAAGGGCCTGCCCGAGGACTGGTTCCTCGGCACCGTCGTGGTCCGCGACCTCGCGGTGCTGGGCCTGTGCGCGCTGGTGATCCGCGACATCCACCAGCCACGCACAGACCCCGTCCGCCTCGCCGGTGACGACGATCCGGTGGGCGGTTTCCTCGACGGCGCCCCGGACGCTAAGCGCGTCTCAACACCTCGGGTCCAGGACGCTCCAGCTTGAGGTGCTTGCCGAAGTCGTCGGAACCGAAGTCGTCGATCCGGACGACGACGGCCTCCGGCGAGGTTTCGACGAGACGGCAGGTGAACCAGTCGTCGCCGTACTTGACCGACCAGCGGTCGGCGAGGACGGCGAGCCCTTCGGCCTCCAGCAACGCGACGGAGTCGTCGAAAGCGGCGGGCCCGCCGAGCGGGTAGCCGAAAACGGTCAGGGCCTGCCAACGGGTTTCCGCGGCGGGGGCGACGTAGCCGACGTGCTCGCCGTCCTCCGCCCGGTACACGGTCCGGTTCTTCATGCGGTTCAGGTTCGACCCTCCCGCCACGTGAGGGTCAAGCCGATTCAGCGGACGACGTAGCCGCCCGTGCTCGTCGGGAAGAACGGCACCGGGCCGGTGCACGGCAGGACGTCGTGCTCGATACCGCCGTAGGCCCAGCTCCAGCCGATCCGGTCGTGCCCGCGCGGCTCGTCCTGGACCGAGAAGCCGACCCGGCGGCCGACGACGGTGACCGGGAGGCCCGGGATGTCGGCGCGTTCGATCACGCCGGTCAGGACGGCGAGGCTTCCGCCCCGGCCTCCCGCGCGGGTAGCACGGGCCGGTCCGTGAAGGCCTCCTTGAGGGACTCTGGGTCCCTCAAGGAGGCCTTCACGGACTTCAGGCGGAGGCGATCCGCTCGCGCAGGTAGGCGATGTCGGCGGCCTGGCCGTCGGCCGGGGTCTCGACGATCACGGGCGCGCCCGCCTCCGCCGCGACCGCGGCCAGCACCTCGGGGTCGATCGTGCCGTCGCCGCCGACGACGTTGGCGTGCCGGTCCCGCGTGGAACCGAACTCGTCGCGCGAGTTGTTGAGGTGGACCAGGTCGATCCGGCCGGTGATGGCCTTGACCTTCTTGACCGCCTCGGTCAGGTCCCAGCCCGCCGCGTACGCGTGGCAGGTGTCGAAACAGAAACCCGCGCCGAATTCGCCGACCTTGTCCCAGAGCCGGGCGATCGTGTCGAGGTCGCGGGTCATCGCGTTGTCGCCGCCCGCGGTGTTCTCGATCAGGATCGGCACGGCGAAGCCGCCCTTTTCCTGTTCACGCTCGAAAAGCTTGCGCCAGTTGACGAGACCTTCTTCGACGTCTTCCGAGGAACCGACGTGGCCGCCGTGCACGACGAGCCCTTTCGCGCCGATTTCGGCCGCGCCGTTCGCGTGCTGGGTGACGTTCTTCCGCGACGGGATCCGGATGCGGTTGTTCATCGACGCCACGTTGATCAGGTACGGCGAGTGGATGAACACCTCGACCGGCGATTCCTTGATCGCTTCGCCGTGCGGGTGAGGTTTGGGAGCCTTCCAGCCCTGCGGGTCGGAGAGGAAGAACTGGAGGACCTCGGCGTCGCGTTCGGCGACCGCGGTGAGGGGATCGTCGTCGCGGACATGGGCACCGATTTTCATGCTGGCAACTTACCCTCGCCGCTTTTTCCCCGGCGCGGACCGGATGGTCACGCTCGTGGGGTAGCGTGAGCGCGTTCCGTTAAAACCGCGTTGGGTCTTTGAGGGGCGGAGGACGAACTCGATGGGGAAGACTGCCGGGCGGATCACGGCTTGGGGATTCGCTTTTTCGGTCACGGCCGGACTCGCGTTCCCTATGACCGCGACGGCCGCCGAAGAGCCGAGTCCGACCTTGTCCGGCGAATGCGCTTCGACGCTGCAGAACGGGAAGACCGCCGACGGCCTCGTTCTCGACGCGGGCGCCCCGATCAACTCGCCCGAGGCTTTGACGGTCGGTTTGGACTCGAAGGCAAAGACCGCCAAGGGCAAGAAGCCGCTGCTTTCGCTCCCGGTCGGCGATGTGGTCAAGGCGACCGGCCTGACCGACAACCAGGTCGGCGACCTCGTCGCGCAGGGCGTCTGCAAGCCCGCGCAGGGCGCGGTGAACGCGGTCGGGAACCTGACCCAGGGCGTCGTCAAGGAGGTTCCGGGACTCCCGGAGATCCCGCCGACGAACCCGCCGAAGCCCGAGCCGCCGAACCCGCAGCCTCAGCCCCCGAAGCCCCAGCCCGGCGGCCCGGGCAGTGAACTCCCGGTCGAGACCGGTCCGGGTTCCTCCACCGGTATCGGCGGCGACTCGATCGCCGGCGTCATCAGCAACGCGGCGCTGCTGCCCGGCAACTTCGTCCAGGCGCCGGTGATCACCGAGATCATCCCGGGCGAGGTCCCGCCGCCCACCGTCGACGAGAAGGACACCGGCAACGCGCAGGCCGTCCAGGCTCCGGTCACCCCGGCGAAGCTGCCGCTGCTGCTCGCGGTGCTGGCGCTGGCCGTCGTCGCCGCCGCGCTGGTCCGTGCCTGGCTGCGAGGCAAAACCGCCTGACCTTCACCCTCGGTGACGCCCGCTTCCACTCGAATGCCTGACCTCTTCGAGTGAGCGGGCGTCACTTGTCTCCGTTAGCGTCGTTATCCGGGTAGGTGACCCCGACGACGGAGGAGTCGAAGGCATGCGCGAACGGACACGGAGGGCGACCGCCCTGGGTGCCTCGGCCTTCATTCTCGCGGGCTCGGCAGCCCTCGCCATGCCCGGCACGGCCGCCGCCGCGGAGACCAAGACCGCCACCTGCGGCGGTTCGGTGACCGCCAAACCCGGCGACAAGATCCTCGGCAAGACGCCGCTGCTCGGCATCCCGCTCGACCTCGGCACCGCCGGACCGGTCACCGGCGTGCTCACGGGCACGATCAACGCACTGCTCGGCACGGTCTGCAAGGTGACGGTGACCGTGGTGAACGCCGTCGTCGCGCCGGTCCCGGTCATCGGCGAACCCGCCGCGGAAGCGCTCAACGGCGCCGTCGCGGGCACCACCCAGGCCCTCACCGGCGGCGGGAAACCCGCTCCCGGCACCCAGCCCCAGCCTCAGAAACCCGGCACCGGCACACCCGGCACCGGCAATCCGCAGACCGGCGGCCCCGGCGGCACCCCGGCCCAGGGCGGCACTCCCGCGGGCGGCGGGATCCCCGCCGCGAACAGCCCGCTGCTACCCGGCACCTTCACCCCGAACTTCGGCGGCCTGCCGTTCGGCGTCAGCACGGGCTACGCCCCGATGCGCGACTACAGCTCCATCCCGATGGCGACGGCTGGTCTCTTCAGCCCGTCGCCGGGGATCCGGTACGGCGGGCAGATCCCGGGTTACGCGCCGCAGTTCGGCATCGCCGCCGAGGGTGAGAACCCCGCCGGGAATCCGGACGTCCAGAACGCGGGACAGGCCGAAGCGCTACCGAGCGTGAGCGACGGATTCACTCAGGACGGGAAACTGCCGCTGCTGATCGCCGTTTTGGCACTCTCCGGAGTCAGCGCGGGCCTGGTCCGCACCTGGGTCCTCCGCCGAATGGCCGCTACAAGTTAGTCCTACCGCCTAGTATCTTTCTGGTCACTCCCTCGTTATCCCCGTTGGCAGTGTTTTTCCCGCTGGTGAAAACCAGATGCGCTGCCCCACGCCCCCACCGACCCGGAGGATCGCGCTCGTGCGGAAGACCACCATCTGGCAGACCACCCGCAAGGCGCTCACCGTCACCGCACTCGCGACCATGGTCACCGGCGGCGCGCTCCTGACGGCGGGCACCGCGTCGGCGGCCACCACCCTCGCGAACGCGTGCAGCGGCACGGTCAACGGCGGGATGGGCGACACCGTCGCGATCACCGGCACCTCGGTCAAGGAACTGGTGCGCGCGGGCGCGAAGGAAGCGGGCACGCTCGCCCTCTACGACGTCGCCGCGAACGACATCGCCAAGGTCAACACCATCACCGTCGGCACGGTCCCGCAGTCGGCGGGCGGCCCCGTCGAGGCGAAGGCGATCGGCACGGCCGTGCGCAAGGCGGTCAAGGACACCAAGTCCTGGGGCCTCGGGCTCAACCCCGAGAAGACCCTGGACAGCATCGAGCACAAGGTCGCCGGCAGCTGCGGCCTCACCACGGTCGCCACGAACTACGTCGCGCCCACGCTGCCGACGCCCAGCACCACGGCCCCGCAGCAGGGCGGCACCGGCGGCGCCGCGAACGGCGCCCCGTCGAGCACGAACCTGCTGCCGGGCGGCAGCAACGGCACCGGCTACGCCCCGCCGCGCGACTACGGCAACCTGCCGGTCGCGCAGCCGGGTGTCGCCGTCGCGCCGGGCGTGCGTTACCCGGCCAACAGCCCGCTCCCGGGTGAAGGCGCCCCGCAGTACGGCACCGACGGCCAGGCCGGACAGGGCCCCGACGTCCGCAACGCGGGCAACGCCGAGGCGCTCGCGACCGACGGCATGCCCGGCGGCGACGTCCAGCTGCCGATGCTGCTCGCGGTGCTCGTGCTCGCCGGCGTGACCGCCGGGCTGGTGCGCACCTGGGTCCTGCGCCGCGTCTCCTGACGCCCGTTTCCGGGGCGCCGGACGCCGCCAGGTACGCTTACCTGGACAAACCCTCCTGCCACGGACAGTCCGTGGCCGCGAGCCCATAGGAGGTGAGTGGTTGTGTCACGCCATTACGAGGTAATGGTCATCCTCGACCCCACGCTCGACGAGCGTACGGTCGCCCCGACCCTGGACAACTTCCTCAACGTGATCCGCACTTCGGGCGGAAGCGTGGAGAAGGTCGACGTCTGGGGGCGCCGCCGCCTTTCGTACGAGATCAAGAAGCACGCCGAGGGCATCTACGCGCTCCTCGACCTGAACTCGACTTCGGAAGCGGTCAAGGAGCTGGACCGTCAGCTCTCGCTGCAGGAGACCGTGCTCCGCACCAAGGTCATGCGCCGCGAGATCAAGCCGGCCAAGCCCGTCGCCGCCGCCAAGGCCTGAGCCGAAGGACTTTTCCGATGGCTGGAGACACCGTCATCACGGTGATCGGCAACCTCACGTCCGACCCGGAGCTTCGCTTCACCCCTTCCGGTGCGGCGGTCGCGAACTTCACCGTCGCGTCCACCCCGCGCACGCTGGACCGTCAGTCCGGCGAGTGGAAGGACGGCGAGGCCCTGTTCCTGCGCTGCAACATCTGGCGTCAGGCGGCCGAGAACGTCGCCGAGTCGCTGACGCGTGGCGCGCGAGTCGTCGTGCAGGGGCGCCTCAAGCAGCGGTCTTTCGAGACCAAGGAAGGCGAGAAGCGCACCGTCGTCGAGCTCGAGGTCGATGAGATCGGCCCGTCGCTGCGCTACGCCACCGCCAAGGTGAACAAGGTCAGCCGTGGCACCGGTGGCGGTGGCGGCGGCTTCGGTGGTGGCGGCGGCGGTGGCCAGAGCGCCCCGCCCGCCGACGACCCGTGGGGTTCCGCCCCGCCCGCCGGTGGCGGCGGTGGCGGCGGTTTCTCCGACGAGCCGCCCTTCTGACAGGCAGAGGTGCGTCCACCGCGGGCGAAAGCTCCGCGAGACGCCTCGAGACAACCACTACGTAGAAATCCAGGAGTAATACCGTGGCCAAGCCACCCATCCGCAAGCCCAAGAAGAAGGTCTGCGTTTTCTGCAAGGCCGAGAAGAAGGGCCGCCCGGAGAACATCGACTACAAGGACACCAACCTGCTTCGGAAGTACATCTCCGACCGCGGGAAGATCCGTGCCCGCCGGGTGACCGGCAACTGCAGCCAGCACCAGCGTGACATCGCCATCGCGGTCAAGAACTCGCGTGAGATGGCGCTGCTGCCCTACACCTCGACCGCGCGCTAAGGAGGCACGTCAATGGCGAAGATCATTCTCACCACCGACGTCGCCAACCTCGGTGGGCCCGGCGACATCGTCGAGGTCAAGGACGGCTACGCACGCAACTACCTGCTCCCCCGTGGCTACGCGATCGTGGCCACCAAGGGCGCGGAGAAGAACGTGCGCACGATCAAGCGGGCGCAGGAGAGCCGTCGCATCCGCGACCTCGACCACGCCAAGGAGATCAAGGCGACCCTGGAGGGCCTCGGCGCCATCCAGCTGAGCGGCAAGGCGGCCGAGGGCTCCAAGAAGCTCTTCGGTTCGATCACCACCGCCGAGATCGTGGACGCGATCAAGGCCGCGGGCGGCCCGCTGCTCGACAAGCGCGTCATCGAGCTGAAGGACCACATCAAGACCGTGGGCAAGCACTCGGTCGGCGCCCGCCTGCACCCCGACGTCCGCGTCGACGTGCGGCTCGAGGTCAAGGCCAAGTAACACCGCTTCGGCACAGGGCGGGACTTCTCCATTTCGGAGGGGTCCCGCCCTTTGTTTTACGGGGAACCGCACCCCGCCAGGCCACGTCTTAAGCTTGACTGGGGATCAAGGCATTATCGAGACTCGACGTCGAGGCACGGGGAGATCTGGACGCAATGGCTTACGACAGCAACGCCGAGCAGAACCGGCAGGAGAAGGTCACGGTGTCCGCGCCGGCGAACCCGGACAAGCCGTCGACGTCGGGCGGCGGTGGCGGCGGGTTCACCTTCGACAAGGACAAGATCGACGGCATCATCAAGAAGTGGACGGACCTGCAGGTCGAGCTCAAGAAGGACTTCGCCGACGCGAACCTGATGGCGAACGTCAAGGCGCCCGGCAAGGAGTTCGCGAGCGGTGACTGGGAGAAGCTGGCCAACCCGTCGGGCAAGGCGTTCCTGGAGCAGAACCAGAAGATGCAGGACTACGTCAAGAACTACATCGATCAGCTGACCGCCGCGAAGCAGAAGATCGCCACGAACGAAGCCGAGACGCAGTCCTCCCTGAACAAGCACAAGGCCGTGTGATGCGCCGTTCCCTCGTTCTCCTCGTCGCGGCGGGCGCGCTGGTCGCCGGCTGTTCCGGCACCAAGAACGGCACAGCCTCCTCGGAGCCGTCCTACACGACCGGGGCCGATGCCCCGAGCACCGCGAGCGGCTCGTCCGGCTCCGCGCCCCAGGTGCCGTCCCCGTTGAAGACCTCGTCGATCGAGTCCGACGCGTGCTCCGCGCTTTCCGCGGCGAAGCGGTCCGAGCTCGGCCTCGGCGAAGGCGAGCGGCGGACCACGAGCGTCGGACCCGGCTGCTCGATCTTCGCCGCCGACGACCGGCTGAACCAGATCGAGATCAGCCCGGTCCTCGCGAACAAGAACGGCCTCAGCGACGTCTACGACACGAAGGCCAACGACGAGTACTTCGAGCCGACCGAGGTCTCCGGGTACCCGGCGGTCTACGCGGCGGCGCTCGACGGCCGCAAGAGCGGCAAATGCGGTCTCTTCGTCGGCGTGACCGACCAGCTGGCCGTGAACATCCTGGTGCAGTACGACAACGGGCCCGGCGCGAGCGATCCGTGTCCCGTCGCGCTCAAAGTGGGGGAAGCGATGATCCAGACGTTGAAGGAGGGCTGACCCGTGTTCCTGCTGCCGATCATCGCCGGGTACTCGGCCTACAACCTGGCGACCACGAAATCCGGCGACTTCGAAGCGTCGGGCGGCGATCGCAAGATCGACTGCTACAACATCTGGGAGAAGATCGTCACCGGTCCGGGCACCGGGTCGATCCAGGAGGGGCAGGCCGCGGCGACCCGGCTCAAGGCCGGTTACCAGGACAGGCTGACCACCATCGACAACCTGTCGAAGGAGATGGACGCCGCCTGGACCGGCAAGAGCGCCGAGGCCGCGCAGCAGTCCGGCGCGCATCCGCTGCGGACGTGGATGGACGATTCCGGCAAGAAGCTGGCGGACTCCGACAAGTACCTCGGCGAGCAGAACACCGCGTTCACCACGGTGAAGGCGAAGGTGCAGCAGGTCCCGAAGGATCCGCCGAAGAACAACCTGCTCAACTCCATCACCCCGTGGACCACCGACACCGACCGCGCGATCCGGGACTACAACTCCAAGGGTCAGGCGAACGTCGACGCGTTCAACGAGTACTTCAAGTCCAGTTCCGAGAACGGCAAGGGGCTGCCCACCTACAACAAGATGGAGGGGCAGAACACCGACGTCGACGTGAACGGCGACGGCAAAGGCAAAGACAAGGACGGCGGCGGTCAGGGCGACCGCAACGGGAACAACGGCATGCCGGGCATCTCGACGCCGCCCGGTTCGATGCCGCCCGGCGGGATGCCGAACGTCCCCGGCTCGAACATGCCGGGCATCGGCACGCCGGGTTCGAACCTGCCCGGGTCCAACCTGCCCGGTGGCAACCTCCCGGGCAGCAACCTCCCGGGCAGCAACCTCCCGGGTTCGAATCTGCCGGGTTCGAATCTCCCGGGCTCGAACCTGCCCGGCGGGCAGTACAACCCGAACCTCCCCGGCAGCAACTACAAGCCGCCTGCCTGGGACGACGGGACGAGCGCGTCCGGCTTCACCCCGCCGAAGATCCCCGGCGCCGGCGGCTTCGGCCCGGGTGGCGGCGGAGGCGGTGGCGCCGGCTTCGGCGGCACCGACATCCCGGGCGCGGGCGGCTTCGGCCCGGACGGTGGCTTCGGCCCCGGTGGCGGCGGGTTCGGTCCCGGCTCCGGCAGCGGAGCGGCCATGCCCGGCAGCGCGGGCGCGATGGGCGGCGCGGGCATGGGTGGCGGCGCGGGTGGTGCCGGTTCCGGCGCCGGAGCGGGCCGCGGCGCGGGCGGGATGATGGGCGGCATGGGCGGCATGGGAGCCGGTGGCGCCAAGGGGAAGGGCGGCGAGGACGAGGAACGCAGCTCCAAGTTCCTGGTCGGCGACGACCCCAACGAGATCTTCGGAACCGACGAACTCACCGCACCGCCGGTGATCGGGGAGTAATACCCACGGCCGGGCCGGGCGCGTGCCAAGATTGGGGCCGCGCCCGGCTTGTCCTGTCCCGGGCTGGACGAACAAGAACGACTAGGGGGCAGTTCCGGTGCTGGACAAGCAGGTCACGATCACGACCGGCACCCTCATCACGCTGATCCGCCGCCGGGGCGGCGAGCCGCACACGATCCTGTCGGAAACCCCGACCTGGTACGACGAGGGCGCGCAGCGGGCCGAGGACGAGCGGACCAACGAAGAGCTGGCGCGCCAGGGTCTCTTCGGCGCGCGGGGCCTGCACCCCGGGTTCAAGGCGACGCTCGAAGCGATCGCCAGGCCGTCGCTGGAGTACTACGGCTGGGTCGACGGCGGGTTCGAAGGCAAGGCACTGAGCTTCACCGTGCTCGCGGGGAGCGCCGGCGGCGAGGGCTTCGTCCTCGCCCGCCACAGCGAGCACGACGGCGTCGCGCTCGCCTCGGTGCGGCCCGAAGAACTGCTCACCGAGTTCCTCGACCAGATCCCGAAGCTCACGCCGGGACGCGGGCGGCCGGTCGCCGTCCCGAAGAGTCAGGTCGAGACCTCGCGCTCGTCGTCGACGGCGCAGGACGAAGGTTTCGAGGTGCTTCGCAGCGGCCGTCAGAGCGCCGGCAGCCAGGAGGCGGACGAGCTTCGCCGCATCCTCGCGTTACGCCGTTTAGGGAGCGGGAGCCTGTATGTCGCCGCTCGCGGACGGAGCGGCGCGCGGCAGCGAATCGAACGCCCGGTGAACTACATCGATACGACCGAGGGCCGCTGGCTGACCGAGGAGATACCGGGAAGTGGCGAGCCGAGGATCGCCTTCACACCCGCCGACCAGCAGGTTCTCGGAGAACGACTACGGAGCGCACAGGGCAGGTTGTTCGCGTCCTGATTCCAGTGCCGTTCAGCCCACCGGGTCATCCCTCTACTCTGCGTGGTATTCATCCACAGGGCACCCCTGTGCGCCCTCGTGCGACACGCCGAACGACGTGTTTCGCCCGACACGCCGCAGAGACTTGAATGAAGTTCTCCACAGTGTCTCCACAGGCCCTGATCAGCACTTTTGTCAGACCATCCCAGCGTTGCCCACAAGTTGTACACAGGCTGCGGGTCACCTGTGAAGGGATGCCTGCAGTCATCCCCAGGTTATCCACAGGGCGGTCCCCAGGCGAAATTGCGCTGGTCCTTTCGGGGGGCCTACCGTGCCCGTCGGACCGGTACGCACAGTGGTGTTCGTCCGGCCCGGAGGTGGACGCAGGGGAGCGCCGGACGCCTGGGGGAGGGCGACCGGCGGGCGCAGGCGGAGTGACCGGGGAAAATCTGGCATAATCGAACGCGTGTTCGATGTCTTGAGGAGGTGGCAGCAGCGGTGGCGCTGACCGACGACCGCAATCCGATGTACTCGGAGTCCGACCCGGGTCCCAGCGACCCCGGTCCGCGCGGCGGCGAGTACGACCGCCAGCCTCCGCAGGACATCGCGGCCGAGCAGTCCGTGCTCGGCGGCATGCTGCTGTCGAAGGACGCCGTCGCGGACGTCATCGAAGCCCTCGGACCCGACGACTTCTACCGCCCCGCGCACCAGGCGATCTACGACGTCATCCTCGATCTCTACGGACGCGGCGAGCCCGCCGACCCGATCACCGTCTCCGCCGAGCTGGAACGCCGCGGCGAACTGGGCCGTGTCGGCGGCGCCCCGTATCTGCACACCCTGATCGCGACGGTGCCGACGGCGGCGAACGCCGGGTACTACGCGGAGATCGTCTCCGAGAAGGCCGTGCTGCGGCGCCTGGTCGAGGCGGGCACGCGGATCGTGCAGTACGGCTACGGCGCGGCCGCGGCGGACGGCGCGAACATCGACGAGGTCGTCGACCGCGCGCAGGCCGCGATCTACGACGTCACCGAGCGGCGCACCAGCGAGGACTACGTCGCGCTGGAAGAGCTGCTCCAGCCGACCATGGACGAGATCGACGCGATCGCCTCGCGCGGTGGGCAGTCGCAGGGTATCCCGACCGGGTTCGCCGACTTCGACGATCTGACCAACGGTCTGCACCCCGGCCAGATGATCATCGTCGCGGCGCGTCCCGGTGTCGGGAAATCGACCCTGGGACTGGATTTCGCGCGTTCGGCGTCGATCAAACACGGTCTGACCAGCGTCATCTTCTCGCTGGAAATGAGCAGGACCGAGATCGTCATGCGCATGCTCTCGGCCGAAGCGCGGATCCGCCTGGCGGACATGCGCGGTGGAAAGATGTCCGACGACGACTGGACGCGTCTCGCACGCCGGATGAGCGAGGTCTCCGAGGCGCCGCTGTTCGTCGACGATTCACCGAACATGACGATGATGGAGATCCGCGCGAAGGCCCGGCGGCTCAAGCAGCGGAACGACCTCAAGCTCGTCGTCCTCGACTATCTCCAGCTGATGACCTCGGGCAAGCGCGTCGAGTCGCGGCAGCAGGAAGTCTCGGAGTTCTCGCGGCAGATGAAGCTGCTGGCCAAGGAGATCGAGGTCCCGGTGATCGCGATCAGCCAGCTGAACCGTGGCCCCGAGCAGCGGACCGACAAACGCCCGATGCTGTCCGACCTCCGTGAGTCCGGCTCGCTGGAGCAGGACGCCGACCTCGTCATCCTGGTCAACCGGCCCGACGCGTGGGAGCGGGACGACCCGCGCGCCGGTGAAGCGGACCTGATCATCGCGAAGCACCGTGCCGGGCCGACGGCGACGATCACCGTCGCGCACCAGCTGCACTACAGCCGTTTCGTCGACCTGTCGCACGACTAGACAGGTTCAACGAAGGAAGTCGATGACGTCTCCTTCGTCAGTCCGGCCGCGACGACCTCGATGAGCTGCCCCTTGCCCCTGGCCGCCGCCAGGAATCCGGGCAGCGGTCAACGTGCAGATCCTGGGGCTCGCGGTGGCCAGGTACATCGTGCGGGTGGAGCCGATCGCCTCGGCGTCCGTCGACGACCTGGTCACCTCGTTCGGCCCGCTCGTGCAGCACTGCCTGACCGGGTGAACGACCTCAGTCCGGCTGGAAGAACGCGAGCATCTTCCGGGCGGCGTCCGGCGCTGCCAGGAGTTCCTGGACCCGCGCGGACATCCGGGCGGCGGCGCCGGTGCGTTCGAACATCTCGCGTTCGTACTCCTTGACGGCGGTGGGGACGTCGTCCGGACGCGCGGCCAGCGCGAGTCCGAGCCGGGCGCCGTCGAGCAGGGCCATGTTGGCGCCCTCGCCGACCGGTGGCATCAGATGCGCGGCGTCGCCGAGCAGCGTGACGTCCGGCGCCGGCTCCCAGGTCAGACCGATTGGCAGGGTGGTGATCGGACGCGGGACGACCAGGTCGTCACAGGCCTCGATCAGCGCGATGAACTTCGCGTCCCAGCCCGGAAGCAGCTCGATCAGCCGAGCCCGGGCGGCCGCCGGGTCGTCGAACGGGATCCCGCTGGTGGCGATCCAGTCCTCTCCGGTGCCGTAGAAGCTGAGCCCGATCCGGACGCGGCCGTCGCCGTTGCGCTGGGCCGCCAGGGACAACCCGTCGCCGAGCACCCAGTAGTTGCCGCGGCCGACCATCGCCGCGAGTCCGGGATGCGTGCGGTCGATGTCGGGGATGCCGATCTCGACGATGTTCTGCCCGAGGTGCATCGGACGGGCGTCGGTGAGCAGCGCGCGGACCCGGGAGTTCGCGCCGTCCGCGCCGACCAGCAGGTCGTACGCCGCGCTGCTTCCGTCGGCGAAGCGCACCACGCCGTTTTCCGCGGACTCGTACGCGTGTCCCCAGCGCACCGTGCCCTCGGGAAGGGAGTCCAGCAGCAGGTCACGCAGGTCGGCGCGGTCGACTTCGGGCCGCAGGAGCGGAGCGTCGTCAGGCGTGTCCTCCTGCAGCAGCAGGGTGCCGTCCGGCTCCAGAAGGCGCATGTCCTGACCTTCACCACGGGCGATCTCGAAGAACTCGTCGATCAGGCCGGCTTCGCGCAACGCCGGCTGGCCGGAATGGATGTCGAGCATGCCGCCCTGCCCGCGCGCGTCGCGTGACTCTTCACGCTCGTGGACGACGGACTCGATGCCGTTGACGTGCAGCACCCGGGCGAGAGCCAGGCCGCCGAGGCCCGCTCCGATGATGGCTATGGTCATGATCTTCCCCTCAGTCGATACAGCGTATTGATCAATACACTGTATCGCGCGATGCGTTGTATTGTCACCGCATGGTGGTGTGGGAGAGGCCGGAGCCGCCGAGTCGACCGGCCCTGGCCCCGCTGAGCCGGGAACGGATCGTGCAGGCGGCGATCCGGCTGGCCGACGCGGACGGCCTGGACGCGGTGTCGCTGCGCAAGGTCGCGACCGCGCTCGACGTCGGTCCGATGCGGCTGTACGGCTACATCGAGGGCAAGGAGGAGCTGCTCGACCTGATGGTCGACGCCACCCACGCCGAGATCCGCGCTTCCGGCGAGGGCTGGCGGGAGGTGCTGCGGTCGCACGCCGAAGCCATGCGTCGCGCCGTTCGGCGGCACGAATGGCTCGCCGACCTCCTCGGCGGCCGCCCCCAGCTCGGGCCGGAGGCGCTGGCCACCTCGGAGTCCGTGATGTCCGGACTGGACGACATCGGCGTGGACGAGATCATGCCGCTGGTCTCCGCGATCAACGCGTACACGATCGGCGCCGTGCGGCGTGAGATCGCCGAGCGACGGGCGGAGCGGGCGACCGGGATGGACGAGAAGCACTGGCAGGCCGAACTCGGGCCCTACCTGACGCGATCCTTCGCCACCGGCAAGCTGCCCGCGCTGGCCAAGGTGGTGCACGACGCCGTCCACCTCGACGCGGACGAGACCTTCCGGATCGGGCTCGACTGCCTGCTCGACGGCATCGAAGCCCGCATCTCACGCTGACGCGCGTTCGAGCGCGGCCCGGCCCGCCGGTTCCCAGGTCGGTTTACCCCCGGGGAGACCGCGCCTGCCGTCGCGCCCGATGGCGATCAGGTTCAGCGCGCGCAGGACGGCCCAGCCACGAGCCCGCGTGACGGTCGCGTCGTCCGCGACCTCGTAGGCGTCGAAGAACCGGCTCGCCGCACCGTCGGGCAGCAGGATCCAGGCGGCCGACAGATCGGTCGCGGGGTCCCCCGAGGTCAGGTCGCCGAAGTCGATGACGCCGGAGAGAGTCCCGTCCCGCACGATCACGTTCGCGGGATGCAGATCGCCGTGCAGCCAGATCGGCGGCCCGTCCCACGCGGGCACCGCGACGGCTTTCTCCCAGATCTCCCTGGCGTGATCGGCATCCACCTCGTCGGCGACCGCTTCCAGCGAACTGCCGAACCCGTCCCGCAGCGATGCCAAGGGAAGACCGCGTGTCGGGCTGACCGGCGCGTCCGCGGGTGCCCGCACATGCAGCGCGTCGAGGAAACCCGCGAGCGTCTCGGCCGCGCCGGCGCGGGTGATCGGCACGCGGTCCGCCGGTTCGCCGTCGACCCAGCGAGTGATCGTCCAGGTGTGCTCGAACAGGGCGGAAGGTTCACCGACGCGCACCGGGACGGGTGTCGGCAACGGCAGGCGATCGGCCAGCACGGGCAGCCACTTCTGCTCGGCGCGCAGCAGCGACGGGGCGCGCTCAGTGCGCGGCAGGCGGACGGCCAACTCCGGCCCGAGACGCCACTGCTGGTTGTCCCAGCCGCCTTCGACCTCGCGAAGCTCCAGCTCCGCCAGATCCGGATGCTGGTCCCGCAGCAACGCCCGCACCAGATCCCGCTCGTACCTGAACTCGTCCATGATCGAGGCTCCCATGTCAGCGACGTGACTGCCTCGTGTCAGCGAGGGCCGCGAACGTAGTCGCCATGAGGACATCACTGAGGGGTACCGAGAACATCGTCCGTCGGGCAGGCGTCACCGCGCTGGCGGCGGCACTGCTGACGGGCCTGGCCGTGCCGGCGGCGTCCGCCGCGCCCAACCGTCCGGAACTGCGGCAAGCCGCCCAGGAAATCGTCGACGCCGGGTACGCCGGGGTGCAGCTGCGCGTCCGCGACGGGCGGGGCGAATGGACCGGCAGCGCCGGGGTGCGCGAGCTGGGCGGGACCGCGAAACCGCCGACCGACGGGCATTTCCGGGTGGGCAGCACTTCGAAGAACTTCACCGCGACACTGATGCTGCAGCTGGTGGCCGAGGGCAGGATCGGGCTGGACACCCCGGTGGCGGGCTTCCTGCCCCGGTTCGGCCTGGACCCGCGGATCACGGTGCGGATGCTGCTGCAGCACACGAGCGGGCTGTTCAACCACACCGGCCAGTACAACCCGGACGGGACGGTCACGCCGGGCATCCCGTGGGCGGGCAAGGAATGGGTGGACCTGCGATTCCATACCTACCGGCCTGAGGAGCTGGTGCGGCTGGCGGTGTCCAAGCCCCTGATCTTCCAGCCGGGAACGAGCTGGAGCTACTCCAACACCAACTACGTCGTGGCCCGGCTGCTGGTCGAAAAGCTCACCGGCCGCGCCTTCGCCGACGAGCTGGACCGCCGGATCCTGAAGCCGCTCAAGCTGCGTGACACCTTGTCGCCGGGCGCCTGGTCCGGGATGCCCAAGCCGTACGCCCACGCCTACTACCGCTACGAAGACGCCGGTCAGTGGAAGACGATCGACGTCACCCACCAGAACCCGTCGTGGATCTCCAGCGCCGGGGACATGATCTCGACGACGAAGGATCTCCAGACGTACTTCTCCGCGCTGCAGAGCGGCAAGCTGCTCCCCGCCTGGCTGATGACCGAGATGCGCGAGACGCACCCCGGCAGCGAAAGCCTCTACGGCTTCTACGGCCTCGGGCAGTTCTCGCAGGACCTGGGTCCGGGCTGCGGCATCGTCCTCAACCACAACGGCAGCAACAACGGCTACGGGGCGATGATGTACAGCACCCCCGGCGGCAGCAGGACGATGACCGCGTCGATCACCACGGGCGACGCCGTGAACGACCCCGCGCAGAACTTCCCGGCCCTGCTGAACAAGCTGGTCAGGACCGTTTTCTGCGGTAAGTGAGCTAGTCCTCGTCGAGGTGCGCCAGCCTGGCGGTGAGGTCGTCGACGAAGCGGTCGAGGAGGCTGCCGAAGGTCTTGCGGTCCTCCACCGACCAGTCGGTCATCGCGTCGCCGAACCAGCCGAGGATGGTCCGCAGGTACCGGTCGGGGATCGCTCTCCCCTCCGGCGTCAGCTCGATCAGGCGCGCTCGCTGGTCGTCCGGGTCCGCGACCCGGACGACCAGCCCTTGCCGTTCCAGCCCGTTGAGGTGCCGGGTGACATGCGGCCCGACGACCTTCATGCGTTCGGCGATCTCCCCGACCCGCAGCGGCCGGTCGGCCGTGTGCAGGGTGACCAGCACCGTCATCGCGGGCCGGTCGAGGGAGATCTCGGCCCGTGCCATCGCCCGTTCGACCAGCTGACTGCGGTTGAGCACGGTGCCGAGCTGCGTGAGACGGGGGAGCACCGCCATCAGGTCGAGCTCCGGCGCGCCTGTGTCTTCCATCACACCTCATAAAGATACCTAAGTTAGGTATATAGTTGCTCTGAGCCCATAAGGATACCTAAGTTACCTATCCAAGGAGAACTCATGAGCACGGTCCTGATCTCCGGCGCCAGCATCGCGGGCCCGGCACTCGCCTACTGGCTGCACCGCTACGGCTTCGACGTCACGGTCGTCGAGAAGTCGGACGCCGTGCGCGGAGGCGGCTATCCCATCGACATTCGCGGCACGGCCGTGGACGCGGTCCGGCGGATGGGCGTCCTTCCCCAGCTCCAGGCCGCCCACATCAACACGCAAAAACTCACCTTCCTCGACGCCGACGGCGAGCGGATCACCTCGTTGCGGCCCGACGCGATCAACGGCGGCGTCGCGACCCGCGATCTGGAAGTACCCCGCGGCGATCTCACTTCCGTCCTCTACGACACGATCCGCGACGACGTCGAATTCCTCTTCAACGACTCCATCGCCACCCTGGACCAGCACCCCGACCGCGTGGACGTGCGCTTCCGCAGCGGCGCCGAACGCACCTTCGACCTCGTCGTCGGCGCCGACGGCCTGCACTCGAACACCCGCGCGCTGACGTTCGGGCCCGAAGAGCAGTTCCACCACTACATCGGCTACTGCTTCGCGGGCTTCACCATGCGAAACGACTTCAGGCTCTCCCGCGAAGGCGTCCTCTGGAACGTCCCTGGCCGGAGCGCCGCGCTCTACGCCGTCGGCGACGGCGACACGGTGCACGGCTTCCTGAGCTTCGTCCGCCCCGAGCCGCCCTTCGACGCCTTCCGGGACCCGGCCGCGCAGCGTGACCTGGTCGCCTCCGTCTTCTCCGGGGACGGCTGGCACATCCCGCGCATGGTCGACACCATGCGCGCGTCCGACGACCTCTTCTTCGACGTCGTCAGCCAGATCCGCATGCCGAAGTGGTCCAGCGGCCGGGTCGTGCTGGTCGGCGACGCCGCGCACGCGCCGTCGTTCCTCACCGGTCAGGGTTCGAGCCTCGCCCTGGTGGGCGCCTACCTGTTGGCCCGCGAACTGGCCATGACGACCGACCACACGGCGGCGTTCGACGCCTACGAACGGACCATCCGGGAGTACGTCGAGCTGAACCAGGCGCTGGTCACGGCGGGGAACTCGACCATGTTCCCGAGTACGCCCGAAGCCTTGGAGCAGCGCAATGCCATGTTGCGCCACCTGTCGTCCCTGCCCGAGGACGCGGAAAAGCCGGCGCATTCGGCACTCATCCTTCCCGAGCCCGCTCCGCGAGCCGTCCTGCCAGCGCGCTGACCAGGTCGCGAAGCTCGCCGGGACGCTCGATCACGAACGGCCGATCGAGCGCGGCGAGCAGCGGCGGGATCCAGTCCAGCCGCTGCGCCCGGATCCGGGCGCGGACCCCGTCGCCGTCCGCCTCCAGGACGGCCACGGACGGCGGGAAGACGGCGCGGACCTGCTCGGACGTCGCCTGGATCCGCACGGAGACGTCGTGCCGATGCGGTGTCTCGGCCAGCGCGGTCAGCACTCGCTCCGCCGGGTCGAAGCCGTCGGGCGTCTCGAAAGTCCCGGCTCGCGCCTCGGCCGCTTTGATCCGATCGACGCGGAAAGTGCGCACCTCGCCGCTGGCCGAGTCGAACCCGGTCAGGTACCAGCGTCCGGAGTGCGCCACCACGCCATACGGATGGACGACGCGTTCGCTGGCACCGCCGTGTCCGGCGAGATACGCGAGCTCGACCGGGCGCCGGTCCCGCGCGGCTTCCGCGACGGTGAGCAGCACCTCGGCCTCGGTGGAGAGGGGCTGCCGGGCGGGCCCGGTGAAGTCGGCGGTCTCCAGCAGCGCGTCCAGCCGTCGGCCGAGCGCTTCGGGGAGCACCCGGCGGACCTTCGCGACCGCGCTCTCGGCGGCCGCGACCGACGTGGTGATCAGCCCTGCCCGCCGTCCCGCGACCAGGCCGAGCAGGACAGCGAGGGCCTCCTCGTCGGTGAGCATCAGCGGCGGCATCCGGTAGCCCGGCGCCAGGCGGTACCCGCCGTACCGGCCGCGCACCGAACGGATCGGGATGTCCAGGTCGAGGAGGTGTTCGGCGTACCGGCGGACGGTGCGCTCGTCGACGTCGAGCCGTCTCGCGAGCTCGGCGACGGTGCGCGTCCCGCCGCTCTGGAGGATCTCCAGCAGCGCGAGCACGCGGGCGATGGGCCTGGTCACAGCCTCAGAATACCGGGCGGATACTGCCCGGTATTGCTCCTAGCGTGGCCAGTGTTCCGCTTTTCGGCCCCGAAAGGACCAGCCATGCAGTTCGTTTCCGTCCGCGTGATCACCCACGACGTCGCCCGCCTCACCGGGTTCTACGAGCAGGTGACCGGCCTCGACGCGCGGTGGCGCGCCGAGCGGTTCGCTGAACTCGCCGGCCCTTCGTGCACCCTGGCGATCGGCGGCGCCGAGACGATGACCCTGTTCGGCGGGGCCGCCGCGGTGCCCGAGTCGAACCGGACCGCGATCCTCGAGTTCCGGGTCGAGGACGTCGACAAGGAGTACGAGCGACTCGCGGACCTGGCCGAGATCGTCCAGAAGCCGACCACGATGCCGTGGGGGAACCGCTCCCTGCTGTTCCGCGATCCCGACGGCAACCTGGTCAACTACTTCACGCCGAGCGCGCCGTAGTTCCGGACGAACGAGGTCAGCAGCCGGGCGAACTCGCGACGGTCTTCGTCCGGCCAGTCCGCCATCGCCTCGGCGAACACCGAACGGCGGAATTCGTGCATGCGCGTCACCTCGGCGCGCCCGGTTTCGGTGAGCACGAGGACCGCGCGGCGGCCGTCGCGCTGATCGGCTTCGCGCCGGAGGAAACCGCCCTCGACCGCCTTCGCGACCAGACGGCTCGCGCGCGGCTGGTCGATGGTCAGTGCCGCCGCGAGGCTGGTCACGGTGCCCGGCTCGCCGCCCTCCTCGGCCGCTTCGACGGCGTCGAGAAGCCCCTGGATCGCCTGGTCCGGCATCGATTCGGCGCGGTCGCGGGCGAGTTTCGACAGCGACCGCCTCGCCTGACTCCGCCGGATGGCGATCATCGCGCGTTCCACATCGGCCACGGCGTCCGTCATTGCCCATCCTCACCAAGTGCATGTACTTTTACATGTAGTTGCCGTCTACATGGAGGAGTATCCATGAAACCCATCGGATTCTGGTTCGCCCACCTTCACCAGGCCCTCGAATCTTCCCTGGAGAAGGTCCTCGCCGACGAGTCGCTGACCCGCCGGCATTGGCAGGTGTTGAACACGATCGACAGCGGCGCCTCGGTCGACGACGCGTTGTCGCCGTTCGGCGAGCGCCGGGAAACCGTCGCGGACCTGCGCGCCCGCGGCTGGATCGACGACGACGGCCTGACCGGGACCGGTCGAGAGGTGCACCTCCGCATCAAAACCAAGGTCGGCGCGTTCCGCTCGCGCGCGACCGAAGGCATCAGTGACGAGGAGTACCGGACGACGGTCGGCGTCCTGGAGCGGATGGCGGCGAACCTCGCGCGGGAATAACGCGGAGCCGGGCGGCGTCGTCTATCCTGGTAGTTGAAAGTTCAAACACCTGGAGCTGACATGACGCCGGTGCTCTACCTCAGCCACGGCGCGCCGCCGCTCGCCGACGACGCCACCTGGACCCGCCAGCTCGCCGGCTGGTCGGCCGACCTCGAAAAGCCGAAGGCGATCCTCGTCGTCTCCGCGCACTGGGAAGAGGCGCCGCTGACCCTCGGCGCCACCACCACGGTGCCGCTGGTCTACGACTTCTGGGGCTTCCCCGAGCACTACTACCAGGTGAAATACGCCGCGCCCGGCGCTCCGGAGCTGGCGGACAAGGTGCGGAAACTCCTCCGCTCGCCGGAGACACCGGTCCACGACGCGCCCGAGCGCGGCCTCGACCACGGCGCGTACGTGCCGCTCGTGGAGATGTACCCGGACGCCGACGTCCCGGTGCTCCAGGTGTCGATGCCGTCGCTGGACCCGCGGGAGCTGTTCGACCTCGGCCGGAAGCTCGCGCCGCTGCGCGACGAGGGCGTGCTGATCATCGGCAGCGGCTTCTTCACGCACAACCTGAGCGCGCTGGGCCAGACCGACGGCACCGACGGGACGCCGCCGTCGTGGTCGAGCGAATTCGACCGCTGGGGTGCGGAGACCCTGCGCCACGGCGACCTCGACGCGTTGCTGGACTTCCAGCACAAGGCCCCGGCCGCGGCTCTCGCGCACCCCAGGATCGAACACTTCGCGCCGCTGTTCGTTTCGCTCGGCGCGAGCTCTTCGGAGGGGAAGGGCGAGACCGTCATCGACGGCTACTGGCACGGCCTCGCCAAGCGCTCCCTCCAGTTCGGCTAACGGGATCGAAGGACGCCGGCGCCCGCCACCAGGCCGAGCGCCAGCAGCGTCACCACCGCGAAGGACACCGTCAGCGACGTCAGGTCGGCGATCCCGCCGATCAGCGACGGCGCGACGAGGCCCGACGAGTAGGTGATGGTCGCGACGCCCGCGATCGACTGGCTCGGCGTCGGCCCGCTGCGTCCGGCCGCCGCGAAGGCGAGCGGCACCACGACGGAGACGCCGAGCCCGATCAGCGCGAAGCCTGCCATCGCCATCACCGGATGGGCGGCGAAGACGACCAGCAGACCACCCGCCGTCGCGAAGGCACCGCCGGCGCGGACGGTCTTGACCGAGCCGAAGCGGCGCACCAGCGCGTCACCCGAGAGCCGGGCCACCGCCATCGTGCAGGTGAACGCGGTGGTCGACGCCGCCGCGATCCCCGGCGAGGTGCCGAGGACGTCGCGCAGGTAGACGGCGGACCAGTCGAGGCTCGCGCCCTCGGCGAAGACCGCGCAGAACGCGACGGCACCGATGATCACGGACGCCTTCGGTGGCAGCGTGAACCTCGGCGGCGGGTTCTCGTCGGGCGCGCTGCGGACGTCGAACACGCCCTGGCAGAGGACCGCCCCGGCGACGGTGAGCACGGCGGACGCGATCAGGAAGTGGACGCGGGCGTCCAACGCGGAATGCGCGGCGAGCGTGCCCGCCGCGGAACCGACGAGCGCGCCCGTGGTCCACATGCCGTGCAGCCCCGACATGACCGATTTACCCATCCTCTCCTCGATGTCGACGCCGAGGGCGTTCATCAGCACGTCCGAGGTACCGGCCGCGGTGCCCATGAAGAACAGGGCGAGGCACAGGGTGAAGAGGTTTCCCGCCAGCGACGGGAGGATCAGCGCCAGCGTCCAGTACGCCAGCAGGACCCGGAGTCCCATCCGCCCGCCGAGCCGGTGCCCGATCCGCGCGGCGAGCGGCATGGTCAGCGAGGCACCGATGGCGGGGAAGGCGAGCGCGAGGCCGAGCTGCCCCGCGCTGATCCCCGTGTGTTCCTGGATCCACGGGATCCGGGTGGCGAAACTGCCGGTCACCGCGCCGTGCACGGCGAAGACGGCGGCGATGGCGACCCGCGCCTGCCGCACCCGCCGTGACGGCGCGCCGACGGTTTCCACTGTGTTGGTCACTGGGCCCCCAAGGTCCATGAGACGACTCGACGACGACAGCGTAAACTATCAGGAAGGGAACCTGATAATTAATTCTGGGAGGATCTACCGGTGAGTGTCATCCGGATGCCGTCCGCCTCCCCGAGCACCGCGCGGGCCATCAACGACCGTCTCGCCCTCGACCTGCTCCAACGCGAGGGCTCGCTGACGGCCACCCAGCTCAAGACCTTGACCGGGCTCTCCCGGCCGACCGTCGCCGACCTGGTCGAACGGCTCCAGGACGCCGGGCTGATCGAGATCGTCGGCGAAGCGGGCGCGGAACGCCGCGGGCCGAACGCGAAGCTGTACGGCATCGTCGCCGACCGCGCGCACCTCGCCGGTCTCGACGTCCGCACCCACGGCATGGCCGTTTCGGTCGCGAACCTGCTGGGGCAGACCCGGGCGGAGGCCTCGGTGCCGTTCGCCCTGGACGTCGACACCGACGTGGCCGTCGAGCAGGCGATCGCGCTGCTGGAGGCCACCACCGCCGAAGCGGGCGCGACCGGGCTGCACACCATCGCCGTCGGCGCTCCCGGCCTGGTCGACCCGGCGACCGGAGGTCTGCGGCCCGCCGGTGGACTGCCCGCGTGGCACGGGAAACTCGTCGACGAGCTCCGGCGCCGGAAGGGCATCCCGGTGCTGTTGGAGAACGAGGTCAACCTCGCGGCCGCCGCCGAACAGCGGCTCGGCGCCGCCCGCGATCGCGACACCTTCGTCCTGCTGTGGCTCGGTTTCGGCGTCGGCGCGGCCGTCGTCCTCGACGGTTCGCTGCGACGGGGCGCGTCGGGCGGCGCGGGCGAGATCGGGTTCCTGCCGATGCTGGGCCCCGGGCGGCTCCCGACCGCGACCGACTGCGACGGCGGCTTCCACACCCTGGCGGGCAGCGCCGCGATCTGCGAACTCGCCCGCGAGCACGGCATCCCCGCTTCGGCTGCCGACAACGCCGAAGCGGCCGAAGCGGCCGTCGGGTACGCGATCGACGCGGGCGCCGAGGAGTTCCTGGGGATCGTCGCGGAGCGGATCGCGATCGGCGCGGCCGCGGTCACCGCGGTGCTGGACCCGGGCTGTCTCGTACTCGGCGGCGAGATCGGCCGCGCGGGCGGCGGCGCGCTCGCGACCCGGGTCGGCGATCGGCTCGCGGAGATCTCGCCGCTGCGGACCGAGGTGCGGGCGGGGACCGTAGGCGGGAGCGGCGTGCTGGAAGGGGCGGTGCTGACCGCGATGGGCGCGGCCCAGGACGCGCTGTTCACCCCGGGAAGCTGAGCGGCCGAAACGGTACTTCCGCGTGATCACGTGGACGGCTCGCGTGATCAGACGGACGACACACGGCGACAGCCGTAGCGACAAAAAGCAAAGCGGGCCCGGGAGTGACTCCCGGGCCCGCTTCGGTTCATTCAGTGGCGCTAGCCGACTGGCAGGTTCACATGGTGTGGAACTTCTTGCCGGTCAGGGAGCCGATGAAGCGCTGGAACATGCTCAGCGGCGACGAGTCGACGTTCGCCAGAGCCGGGACCTGCGCGGTCGGCATCGCCGGGGTGCTGTTCACGACCGGCAGGGTGCCGGCGGTGGGCAGCTGCACCGGCAGGGTGCCGGCGGTCGGGAGCGCGCCCGCGGTCGGCAGGGTGCCGGCCGTCGGGAGGGCCACCGGCAGGGTGCCGGCGGTCGGCAGGCCCGCGGTGGGCAGCGTGCCCGCGGTGGGCAGCTGCACCGGCAGCTTGCCGACGGTGGGCAGCCCGTTCAGCGCCGGGAGCTGCGCGACCTTGGGGGCGTCCGCACGAGCGTCGTCACCGGGCAGGGCCGGGGTCTTCGGCAGGGCCGGGACACCGGGCAGCTCGGGAAGGTCCGCCTTCGGCATCTGCGTCGGGAGAGCCGTCAGCCCCTTCAGGGCGGACAGACCGGCCTGAAGGCCACCCAGCTGGGGACCGTCGGCGCGGGCGCCACCGATCGCCGGGGTGGACGGCAGGGCACCGGCACCGTTCAGCGCGGGGGCGCCGAAGGGCAGGGTCGGCAGCGCGTCGATCGGCATCTCCGAGCCCACCGAGTCGGTGAAGGCGCGGGTGTACTCCTCGTCGTTGATCTCGGTGGAGTCGGTCGAGTTCTCGTCCGCGATGGCCAGCACCGGGATCTCGAGCTCGTTCACCGGGATCACGAAGGTGAGCGGGTTGTGGAAGTTGAAGCCCGACAGGGCCTCTCCGCTGCCGTCGGTGATGCTGTCGCCACCGGCCTGGCCGGTGATCATGCTGTCCGCGTCGGTCTCGGACACGCCGCCGGCCGCCGCGATGGCGTCGCCGAACACCTCCGGAACGGCCGCGACCGGGAAGTCGAGGATGTTGCCCGAGAGCGATCCTTCGACACCCGAGGTGTCGACGTCCCCACCCGAGGTGGCGTCGACGGTGTCGGAGCCGACGGCGTCGGCGATGCCGGCGGCCGCGACCGCGTCGTGCGTGACGGGCACGATCGGCAGCGCCTGCGCGCCGATGATGTTGCCCGAGACCGCACCTTCGTCACCGGTGGTGGTGGCGTCGCCACCGGCCGCCGACACGACGTCGTTGACGCTGGTGCCCTTGGCGATGCCCGCGCCGGCCACACCGAGGCCGGTCACCGGGACGGCGCCGCCGACCGGTGACTGGACGATGTTGCCCGCCAGGGCGCCTTCGTCACCGTTGGCGGTGGCGTCGCCACCGGCCGACGAGTCGGTCAGGTTCGAGCCCTCGCCCGACGCGATTCCGCCGAGCACCGCGGCGAAGTTGTGCGCCTGGACCGGCAGGGACACCGGGCCGTAGACCAGGTTGCCCGAGCCCGCGCCGTTGTCACCGGTCGCGTGGACGTCGCCGCCCGCGTTCGAGGTGGTGTCGCCGTCCGCGCCACCGTGGCCCTGACCGGCGAGCGCGCCGCCGATCCCGAAGGCCTGCACCGGCAGCGAAACCGGCACGGTGCCCAGGTTGGAGCTGAGGAAGCCGTTGTCGTCGGCGGTGTTCCCGCCGCCGCCGCCGGAGACGACCTTGGTCTCGTCGGCCGAGCCGGAGCCCTGGCCGATGAACGAGCCGCCCACGCCGAAGACCTCGGCCGGGACCGCGGCCGGGACCTGGACGATGTTGCCCGAGCCGGACGAGTCGTTGCCCGTGGTGCCGTCGTAGGCACCGGCGGTCACGGTCTTGGTCTCGGTCGCCTCGGCGACGGCCTGGCCGATGTGCGAGGCACCGACGCCGTAGACCTCGGGGGCCAGCGCGGCCTGGGTGTTGACGATGTTGCCCGCGAGGGTGGAGTCGTCACCGGTGGTGTGGCTGCCGTTGCCGGCGTTCGCGTCGACGGTGTTCTCGCACGAGGTGGCGGAAACGTTGCCGATGTAGGTGCCCGCGATGCAGGTCACCTCGACCGGGGCCGCGACGGCCGGGTCGACGATGTTGCCGCCGCCCGCGGAGCCTTCGCCCTCGGAGCTGACGAAGCCACCGGCGTCGACGACGCTGCTCTGGCTGGTGCCGCCGTCCTTGCCGGTGTTGGCCAGGCCGACCCAGCTGGCGGCCACGCCGCCGACGTTCGCGACGTCCGCGGTCTGCGGCACGATCGCGTTGCCCGCGACGGCCGAGTCCTCACCGGAGGTCTGCACGTAGCTGGGGACGTTGCTCCAGCCGGGGGTGGTGTCACCGGCGGTGGCGTCCGCCGAGGAGCTGCTGTTCGAGTTCGCGAGCGAACCGTGCACGGCGCCCGCGTTGTCGTTCACCTTCACCGGGAGGGCGATCGGCACCGCGCCGACGTTGCCGCCGAGGGCGGAGTCGTCACCGTCGGTCTCGACCCAGCCGCCGGAGGTGGCGTCGGTCTCGGCCTCGTAGCCGGAGCTGTTGGCGTTGCCGATGATCCAGGACACGGCGTTGCCGGTGACCTGGACCGGGGTGGCGAACTGGCCGGCCACCACGTTGCCGGAGAGAGCGGAGCCCTCGCCGTCGGTGGTGATGTTGCCGGTCTCGGTGGTGCTCTGGCTGGCGGAACCGCCGACCACGCGACCGGTGCCGCCGGCGAGCCCGCCGCCGTTGCCGGCGATCTGCACGGGCAGCGCCCAGTCGAGGGACACGACGTTGCCGGCGAGGCTGGAGTCCTCACCGGTGGTCTCGACGTCCTGGTTGTGCGACCACGTCTGGTCGTGGGTCCCGCCCTCGACCTCGGCGTCGCCGATCACGCCGATGGCGTTGTCGACGATCTGGATCGGGACGACGACGTCACCGACGACCTTGTTGCCCTTGAGGATGTCGTCCGTGGTGGTGAACCCACCACCGGTCAGCCCACCGCTGACCTGACGGGCCGAGTCCTTGGCCGCCAGCGGCGCGGGGACGGCGTTCTTACCGGACAGGCTGGGGAGCCCTCCGCCGATGCCGTCGGTGCTGCCGCCGGGCTTCGAGGCCTGAGCCAGCGCCTCGGAGACGGGCTTGGTGACGGCCTTGGTGCTGACCTCACCCTTGTAGCCGGGGACGTCGACCTGGCCGAGGGGCGTGCCCACGGCGTTGTTGTCGATCTCGATGGGAACGGTGACGTTCGCGTCGAGCGGGGAGGCCGGGGTGTCGGGGTTGACCTGTTCGTCAGCCGAAGCGATGCCGGTGCCCAGCATCAACAGCCCACCCGTGACCAACGCGGTCTGGAGTCCGCGCTTTGCCCAGGATTGCATGGGGTTGTTCTCCTTCATTTCGGGTTCCCTTTCGGGTTCGAGGAGGTGCCTTCGAACGGCACCAGAGGGGGGGTGGAACTTGCTGCGGGCGCACAAAAGCGCACCGCCGTTTCGCGGGGGATCAGGAGCGGACGCGAAGCCAAGCCCGGGATCGGGAGGCGTGAGGCGCGTCGGCTACCCCGCGGAGGGAGGTGTTCAGTCGGGAGTGACGCCGGGCTGCGAGCCCGGGGTGAGCGGCATGTACCGCGTGCCTGCCAGCGCGTAGCCGGTCAGGGAACGCTCGACGGCGGCGACGAGCCAGGCGGGAACGCCGTGGGTCAGGCCGTCGAGGTGACCACCGGGAGCGTTGCCGCCACCGGGGACAGTCGGGATGGACGGCGCGACGGGAAGCGGCGCCGGGGTGAGCGGACGCGGGAAGTCACCACGGTGACCGTCACGCGCCGGGGAGTCCTCGTCCTGGGCGAAGGCGTCGTGCTGCTGCACGAGGGCCGGCATCGGGAGGACGGTCTCGGAGGAAGCGGGGAACTGGGTCGTCGCCAGCGCGGCGAAGTCGGTGACCTGCGCACCGGCGCCGACGGTGTCCAGCGGGGACTTCGGGTCGAGCGGAGCTCCGCTGACCGGAAGCTCCGGCACGAGGTCGCCGTGGCCCTTCGGGTCGAGGAGGTCCCAGACCTTGCGGCCGAAATCGGGCGACGGGGCGAAGGTCTCGTCCAGCACCTGGCGGGTGTCCTGCGGCTTGCGGACGATGTGCTCGACGGCGCCGAGGGTCCGCTTGACCGGAGTGACGACCGAGTTGTCGGCGAAGTCGGTGACCGCGTCGCTGACGCGGGTGGAGACCTCGTGCTCGTCGGCGCGGATCTCACCGCCGCAGTGGCGCTTCGCCGGGGACGACTGGGTCCCGTCGGGCATCGACCACGTGGTGGCGTCCTGGTGGTTCTCGCCGCACACCGCGCCGGCGACGTCGCCGGTGAACTTCGAAGCGCCCCGGGAAACGTCGGAAAGACCGGCGGTGGTGGCGTCGGTGACCGGGGTGACGCTCGTGTCGGGAGCGGAGACCACCGGGGCGATGTCCGCGGCGGCGGTGGCGCCGGAAACGGCCCACGCAGCGGCGGATCCCGCGACGGCGCCGCCGAGGACGAACAGCGCACGCGAAGCGAGACGGCCGAAGCGCGCCGCGCCTCGCCTCTCGTTCTTCGCCGCGTTCGTCACTCGGTCTCCTGCCGTCTCGGTGTTCCGTTCATCGGTTGCGGGACCGAGGTAAGCAAAGGACGGAAGGCCAAAGCGAGCCAGCAGCGCCTTGATGGCACGATCGTGTGAACAACACACGGTGTAACCCGAAATCACGATAAGTGATCGAGGCAGGCGGGGGCCGGTTACTCCGGAGTCGACCGCCGGAACGTGTGTCAAGCGTCGCATCGGGCGAATTCGCCGCGTGCGCGTCGCCCGGAATGTTCAAGAAACACCGGCTCGGACCGATACGGTGAGCGAGTGAGCGAGCCAGGGCGCAAACAGCCGGAATTCGACCAGTCGAACCCGTTCCTCTCCGAGTCCACCGAGGACGTCACGAACCTCGTGCCCCGCGGCCTGCGGATCGGTGCGGCGCTGTCGTGGCGCTTCATCGTGGTGATCGCCGCGCTCTACGTGATCGTGTTCCTGATCGGCTACCTGTCGGTGGTCGTGATCCCGTTGTCGATCGCGCTGCTGCTGGCCGCGCTGCTCGCGCCCGCGGTCTCCAAGCTGCAGGCGCTGAAGTTCCCGCGCGGGCTCGCGGCCGGGATAGTGCTGATCGCCGGGCTCGCGGTGCTCGGCGGGCTGCTGACGTTCGTCGTCGCGCAGTTCTCCTCCGGTCTGCCGGAACTGCAGAAGCAGCTGACGGAGAGCCTCAACCAGATCAAGAGCTGGCTCATCGACGGGCCGCTGCACCTGCGCCAGGAACAGATCCAGGAGTTCATCAATCAGGCGATCAGCTTCCTGCAGAACAACCAGGCGTCGATCACCACCACCGCGCTCACCACGGCGGGCACGGTCGGCGAGATCGTCACCGGTTTCATCCTGACGCTGTTCATCCTCATCTTCTTCCTCTCCGGCGGCGACCAGATCTGGTCGTTCATCTGCCGCGGCGTGCCGGGGCGGGTGCGCAACCGGATCGACGTCGCCGGGCGGCGCGGGTTCGCGTCGCTGGTCAGCTACGTGCGCGCGACGGCGGCGGTGGCCGTGGTCGACGCGGTCGGCATCGGCATCGGGCTGGCGATCGTCGGCGTGCCGCTGGTGATCCCGCTGGCGACGCTGGTCTTCCTCGGCGCGTTCATCCCGATCATCGGCGCCGTGATCGCGGGCGCGGTCGCGGTGCTGATCGCCCTGGTGACGAAGGGCGTCGTCGGCGCGCTGGTCGTGCTGGCCATCGTCATCGGCGTCATGCAGCTGGAAAGCCACGTGCTCCAGCCGATCCTGCTGGGCCGCGCGGTCAAGCTGCACCCGCTCGCCGTGGTGCTCGCGATCACCGCCGGTCTCGTCGCGGCCGGGATCGCCGGCGCGCTGCTGTCGGTGCCGCTGCTCGCCGTGCTCAACGCGGGCATCCGGTCGCTGCTGCACGAACACGATCCCGACCCGGCGCAGATCGACGTCCTGCGGGATCAGGCGGCGAGCCCGAACGATCCGGGTGAAGAGGAAGAGTCCGAAGCCAAGTCATGACGGACACCCCGCTCTGGCGAGCGGTCTCGGCACTGGGCACGCGAGACCCCGCCACTCCGCTGTGGCGCGGGGTGATCGTGCTTCGCGTGACGACGCTGCTCTTCGCGCTGGGTTCGTTCATCGTGCATTACGACGGCTACGCGAATCAGTGGCTCGCGTGGACGTCGTTCGGCGTGATGACGGCGTGGACGGTGCTCAGCAGCCTGTTCTACGCGCGGCCGTCGAGCCGCTGGCCGTGGCTGGTCGGCGCCGATCTCGCGCTGACCGTCGTCCTCATGGTCACGTCGGCGTGGATCCTGAGCACCAAGCAGTTCGACGCCAACACCCCGCTCATCACGACGGTGTGGGCGGCGGTCCCGCCCGCGGCCGCCGGGACGCGGTTCGGCGCGGTCGGCGGGGTGTTCGCCGGGCTGGTGGTCTCGGTGGTCACCGGGCTGGTGCGCTGGCGGTTCGACATCGACGTCGCGCGGGACGGCTTCCTGCTGACGGCGAGCGGGTTCGTCATCGGGCTGGCCGCGACCATGGCCCGCCGTTCGGCGGACGCGCTGACCAGGGCTTTGCGGATGGAGGCCGCGACGGCCGAACGCGAGCGGCTCGCCCGTTCGATCCACGACAGCGTCCTCCAGGTGCTCGCGCGGGTGCGCAAACGCGGCGCCGAATTCGGCGGGGAGGCCGCCGAACTGGCGAAACTGGCCGGTGAGCAGGAGATCGCGCTGCGGGCGCTGGTCACCACCGAGCCGACGCATCCGAGCGAGAACGGGTCCACCGACCTGCGGGCCGCGCTGCAGCTGCTCGCGACGCCGTCGGTGCAGGTCTCGACACCCGCGGGCGAGGTCCAGCTGCCCGAGCACGTGACGGCGGAGCTGGTGGCGGTGGCACGCGAGGCGCTGCTGAACGTCGAGAAGCACGCGGGCGACGAGGCGCACGCCTGGGTGCTGCTGGAGGACCTCGGCACCGAGGTCGTGGTCAGTGTCCGCGACGACGGCCCCGGAATCGGGCAGGGCGTGTTGGAACGCGCGGCGGCCGAGGGACATCTAGGTATCGCGGAGTCCATCAAGGGGCGCGTGCGGGATCTGGGCGGAAGTGTCGCCCTGGACACCGCGCCCGGCCAGGGCACCGAATGGGAAATCAAGGTTCCAGTGGCGGCGAGGGGGAAGCGATGACCGACGCGCCCGGTGTTTCGGTGATGGTGGTCGACGACCACCCGATGTGGCGCAACGGGGTCGCGCGCGACCTGGCGGAGCACGGTTTCGACGTGCGGGCCACCGCGCCGGACGCGCCCGCCGCGGTGCGGATCGCGCGCACGGTCAAACCGGACGTCGTGCTGATGGACCTCAACCTCGGCGAGACGTCCGGTGTCGACGCCACCCGCGAGATCACCTCCGAGCTGCCGTCGACCAAGGTGCTGGTGCTGTCCGCGAGCGGCGAGCACAGCGACGTCCTGGAGGCGGTCAAGGCCGGGGCGTCCGGGTATCTGGTCAAATCGGCGTCGGCGAGTGAGCTGGTGGACGCGGTCAAACGGACGGCGGCGGGGGATCCGGTGTTCACCGCCGGGCTCGCGGGGCTCGTCCTCGGCGAGTACCGCCGCATGGCCGACGCGCCGGACGACGGGCCCGCGCCGCCGAGGCTGACCGAACGCGAGACCGACGTCCTGCGCCTGGTCGCGAAGGGGATGACGGCGCGGCAGATCGCGGAGAAGCTCGTGCTCTCGCACCGGACGGTGGAGAACCACGTCCAGTCGACACTGCGGAAACTGCAGCTGCACAACCGGGTCGAGCTCGCCCGCTACGCCATCGAGCACGGGCTGGACGAGGACTGACTCAGCCCTGGGCGATGGTCACCGCCGACGCGTTCCGCTCGGCGGGCAGCGGCGTCTTGACGATCGTCCACTGTGGCCGGTCGAGCCGCCAGCTCGCGACCACGTCGGTGACGAGCACCAGCGCGTCGTCCTCGCTCCACTCGACAGCGACCCGTTCGAGCGGGGTCGCGATCGGCATCGACGGCGCGCGCGTCCAGGTCAGGGTGTCGAGCGCGAGCACCCAGACGTCGGCGGTCTGCGTACTCGTCCCGGCCCAGGCGGGGTCGCCGAACAGGACGGCCACCTTGTACCCGTCGCGGCTCGGCACCACCTGACCCGGTTTGCCGTTGGCCACCGGCCACCGGACCGGCGTGCGCCGGCTGTTCCGCAGGTCGAACACGGAGAACTCGGTCAGCTCGGCGAGCAGCATCCGGTCCTTGGTGATCGCGAGGACGCGGGGGAACTGGTGCACGGCGCGGCCGGTGGCGGGGTCGATCAGCACGTCTTCGGCGGTCGCCGTCCCGGCGTTCACCGTGATCAGCAGGCCCTGCGGAACCTCCTGGCGCACCGCCGTCGTGCAGCTCGCGGGACGGCCGCGGCCGCGTTCGGCGCCGAGGAGGGAAACGAACTGGAGACGGCAGAGGTCGTTGCCGTCGTCGCGGATCAGCCAGACGCCGCTCTCGTCGGCCGACGGCGCCACACTGCGGGCCTTGCCCAGCTTCCACGGCTGGTTCTTCGGGTCCCCGTAGACGAACACCTCGGACGGCTCCAGGCACGAAGGCCCGCAGCGGGCGGCCGACAGCACGACCGGGAACTTGCCGACCCGGATGACATCGTTGACCCGATCGCCCGCCGGAGCACCGGGAAGCGGCGTGGTGACGCCGGTGGCCGGGTCGAGCATCGACGGCGGTGACGTCGCCATGACCAGGCGGAAACCGACGTAGTCCACCGGGAGCCCTTCGAGTTTCGAAGGCGGCGGGTTCGTCGATTCCGGCGGGGAGGGCGGAATCTTCTGGTCCGCCGTGCATCCGGCCAGCAGCAGGACAGCCGCCAGCAGGGCGGCACTGGGGAGAAATGCGGGTCTGTTCAGGGTATTTCCCCGATCTCGCGCGTGAGATCCGGTTCTACCATTCCAGGCATGGGCGAGGAAGAGCAGCCGACGACCGAAACCAAGCCGTTGACCGGGCGGGACATCCGGGTCTCCGACGCGGAGCGCGAACACGTCGTCGAAGTGCTGCAGAAGGCGATCGGCCTCGGGATGCTGAACCTCGACGAGTTCACCGAGCGGACCGACCGCGCCCTCGCCTCGAAGACCCGCGGTGAGCTGAACGCGGTCCTCACGGATCTGCCGGGCCTGGTGCATCCCGAGGCGGGAATGGTGCCGCGGCAGCAGCAGAACCCGTGGGCGCCACCGGCCCAGCACGCCTACGCGCGTCCGTCCGGCCAGGTCATGGAGCTCAACGGCAAGTACTCGGCGTTGCAGCGCAACGGGAACTGGCTGGTCCCGGAGTCGATGGTGGTCCGGAACAAGTACGGCGCCACGAAACTGGACTTCTCCCAGGCCGAGATCCGGCACCCGGTGGTGCACATCGACCTGCAGGCCAAATGGGGTCCGGTGGAGATCACCATCCCCGAGAACGCCGCCGTCGACACCAACTCGATCACCGACATCAAGTTCGGCAACCTCGACGACCGGACCCGGTCGAACGGCCGCCCCGGCACGCCCCGGTTCGTCATCACCGGGCGCGTGCACGGGGGAGCGCTGATCATCAAGTACCCGCGGCGGGGCTTCTTCGGTTAAGCGCCCACCGGGCGCACGTGCCGGAGGTGCCGGAGCACGAAGTACGCGATTCCGGCCAGCACCAGCGCGGCCAGCCCGGACACCGCGTGCATCCCGCTGGCGAAGGCTTCGTGCGCGGGAACCGCGTCGGCGAGCCGGGACCGGGTGACGGCGTTGCCCAGCGTCCCGACGGTCGCGATGCCCAGCGCGTAACCGAACTCGTTGCCGGTCTGCGAAAGCGAGGCCGCGGAACCGGCCTTCTCCGGCGGAACGGAGCCGACGACCAGATCCGTGCCCAGGGTGACCAGCGGGCCGCCGCACAGGCAGGTGACGGCGAAGGCGACCGACGGCAGCACCGGACCGGCTCCGGGCTCGACCTGCGTCAGCAGCAGGAATCCGGCGATCGCGCCGGCCAGCCCGGTCGCGATGAGGGCGGCGGGCCGGAAGCGGCGGGCGAGGATCGGGGCGGTCAGGAAGCTGACGGTCGCCGCGAGCATGCCCGGCAGCAGCGCCAGCGCGGCGCCGACCGGTGAGAGCTCCAGGACGATCTGGAAGAACTGCGCGACGAAGAGCATCGTCGTCCCGCCCAGCATCGAGAACGCGCACATCCCGCCGAGCGCGGTCGAGAACGCGGGGACCCGGAACAGCTTCAGGTCGATCAGCGGGTCCCGCAGGATTCGCTGACGCCGGACGAACACCGCTCCGAAGCCGAGACCGATCAGGAGCGAGGCCACCGGGACCGGGTGGACGCCTTCGCGGGCGAGTTCCTTGATGCCGTAGACCGCGGGCAGGATCGTGACCAGCGAAAGCGCGACACTCGCCAGGTCGAGGCGGCCGGCGTTCTCGTTGCGGTACTCGGGCAGGAGCTTCGGGCCGACGATGAGCAGCAGGACCATCGCGGGGACGCCGAGCAGGAACACCGAACCCCACCAGAAGTGCTCCAGCAGCACGCCGCCGACCATCGGGCCGATGATCGCGCCGACGGTGAAGCAGCCGGCCCAGATGCCGATCGCGAGGGACCGCTGACGGCTGTCGGGGAACAGGTTGCTGATCAAGGCGAGCGTCGACGGCGCCAGCGTCGCACCGGCGATCCCGAGGACCGCGCGGGCGGCGATGAGCATCAGCGCGGTGGTCGAGAACGCCGCCAGCACGGAGGCGAGGCCGAACGCCGTGGCGCCGATGAGCAGCAGTTTCCGGCGGCCGACGCGGTCGCCGAGGGTGCCCATGGTGACCATGAAGCCGGCGATCATGAAACCGTAGACGTCCATGATCCACAGCTGCTGGGTGCCGTCGGCGCCGAGGCTCTGGCTGAGCTTCGGCAGCGCGAGGATGAGGACGAACACGTCGAGGGAGACCAGGAAAGTGGGGAGGGCCAGCACGGCCAGCCCGACCCACTCCCGGGTGCCCGCCCGCGCCGGGGTCTCGGTGGTCGTCATGGTCCGTTCCTTTCGTCGCTTCGGTGTCTTCACCAAGGCGTCGAAGTGGCGGACCGGATTTCGACATCAGCCGTTGAAGAGAATCAGCACACCGATTCCGACGAGCACGACCGGAAGCAACAGGTGGCCCCAGCGCGCCAGGGCGCGGGCGATCACCGGCCGGGTCGCGAAGTACCGGCCCGCCGCGCACCACACCGCGACGAGCACGAGGAACACGACCGCGTACACGACCAGCCCGCCGGTCCCGGTGTTGGCGAACACCGGGACGTAGACGCCGATGTTGTCGCCGCCGTTGGCGAAGGTCACCCCCGCCACGGCGAGGACGCCAGGACCGGCTTCGGGCTCGTCGTCTTCCGTGCCGCTGCCGCGGTCACGCCAGACGCGCCACGCGGCTCGGAGGCCGAGCAGGAGCGGCACCAGCCCGAGCCAGGGCAGGACGGCGTCCGGCAGCAAACCGGCTCCGAGTGCCCCGACGATCGAGGCGGCGAGGATTCCGGCGAACCCGAGGTATTGCCCCGCCACGACCTTCGCCGCGCCACCGCGGCCGGTCGCCCGGCCGAAGAAGAGCGCGAGCAGCACGATGTCGTCGACGTTGGTCACCACGAACATCGCCGCGGCCTGGCCGACAAGCCCGAAGTTCACCACCGGGGGAGCAAGGTACCTTCGCTATCGCTTCGCGGCGGCCGCGCGGGCCTTGACCGGGTCCGATGTGGCCAGGGCCGCCTCGGCCAGCGCCTCGCATTCGGCCAGCGTCGTGGCGGCCAGGCTCGCGCCGACCGCGCGCACCGCGGGCGCGTTCATCGAGAGACTGGTCAGGCCGAGCCCGGCCAGGACCAGCGCGAGCCTCGGGTCGGCGGCGGCCTCACCGCAGACGCCGGCGGGCTTGCCGGTGTCCTTCGCGGCCTGTCCGATGACCTTGAGCAGGCGCAGCAGCCCGGGCTGCCAGGGGTCGTTGAGCTTGGCGACCGCGCCGAGCTGGCGATCCGCGGCGAAGGTGTACTGCGCGAGGTCGTTGGTGCCGACGGAGACGAAGTCGACCGCGTCGAGGATCTCGCGGGCGGTCAGCGCGGCGGCCGGGATCTCGATCATCACCCCGGCGCGGGCGATTCCGGCGGCACGGACGCGCTCGGCGAACCAGGCGGCCTCGGCGACGGTGGCGACCATCGGCGCCATCACCGAAACCTCGGCGCCGGAGTCCTGCGCGGCGCCCGCGATGGCCTCCAGCTGGCGGTCGAGGATCTCGGGCCGGTCGAAGGCGACCCGGAGGCCGCGGACGCCGAGCGCCGGGTTGGGCTCGTCGTCTGGCTCCAGGAAGGCGAGGGGCTTGTCGGCGCCCGCGTCGAGGGTGCGGACGATGACCGGCTTGCCGCGGAACGGCGTGAGCACGGCGGTGTACGCCTTGCGCTGCTCTTCGACGCTCGGCTCGGCGGAGGCGTCGAGGTAGCAGAACTCGGTGCGGAAGAGGCCCACGCCCTCGGCACCTGCTTCGGCGGCGGCCTGGGCGTCCGTGGCGGACCCGACGTTGCCGAGCACCTTCACACGGTGGCCGTCGGAGGTCGCGCCGGTACCGTCCCAGTCGATCGCGCCGGTCTTGGCAGCCGCGAGGACCTCGGCGTCCGGGTCCGCGACCTCGACCACGCCGGTGTCACCGTCCACCGCAAGCGCTTGCGCGTCGAGCGCGAGAACCCCGCGGACCGCGACGACGGCGGGGATGCCGAGCGCACGGGCGAGGATCGCGGTGTGGCTCGTGGGGCCGCCCTCTTCGGTGACGAGCGCGAGAACCTTGTCCGGGTCGAGCCCGGCGGTGTCGGCGGGCGCGAGGTCGCGCGCGACGAGCACGCTCCGCGAGTCGAGATCGGGGACGCCCGGAGGGGCGATTCCGAGCAACTCGGCGACGAGCCGGTCACGGACGTCGAGGACGTCGCGGGCCCGCTCGGCCATGTAGCCGCCGGCGGCAGCGAGCGCGTCGGCGAACTTCCCCGCCGCCTGGTACACCGCACGTGGCGCGGGCAGGTTCTGGTCCTTGACCAGTTTCTCGGCCGAGGACACCAGCGCCGGGTCGGCCGCCATCGCCGCGGTGGTGATGAGGATCGTCGCGGCCTCGCCGGTGGCGGTCTCGGCCAGCTTCTCGAGCCGGGCCGCCACGATCTGCGCGGCCGGGTCGATGCGGCCGGCCTCGGCGGCGGGATCGGCCGGTGCCGGTGTGCTCGCGGGTTCACCGAGAGGTTCGGCGACTCGGACGACAGGACCGCTCGCGCGGCCGGGACTGACGGCGACCCCGGTCAGTGACTCAGACGGCATGGTCTAGACCATATCTCATAGGGGGCGTGACCTGGCTCATAGCCAACAGCACAACACAGAAGAAGACATCATTCCAGTTCGGATGCCGTCGGGTACGAAGGCTGCGCACCCTGGCGGGTCACGGTGATCGCCGCCACCTTCACCGCCTTGCGCGCCGCGTCGGCCAACCCGTCGCCCTTCGCGAGCGCCGTGGCGAGCGCACCCGCGAAAGCGTCACCGGCGCCCGTGGTGTCGACGGCCTCGACCTTCGGCGACGACACCTCCGTCACGCCGTCCGCCGTCACCACCGCGGCGCCCTTCGCGCCGAGCGTCACGACCGCAGCCTTCGGACCGAGATCGAGCAACTTCGGGAAATCGGTTTCACCGCCGAGAAGGAACGCCGCCTCGTGCTCGTTGACCAACAGGACGTCGAGCCGCTGAAGCGTCTTCGCGGAAAGTTCGGCCGCAGGCGAAAGGTTCAGCAGCGTCTTCACGCCTTTTCCGGCGGCCTCCGCGACGGCGTGCTCGACGGTTTCGAGTGGAATCTCCAGCGACAGCACCACGATCTCGGCGCCGTCGAGATCGACGTCCCCGGGCCGCAAAGCGGAGTTGGCGCCGGGCGAGACGAGAATCGAATTCTCACCGTCCGGCGTGACCGTGATGTACGCGATCCCGGTCGGACGGTCGCTCGTCCGCACCGAATCGGTGTGCACCCCGGACTCCTCCAGCGAACGTTTGAGCAGCTCACCGTAGGGATCGTCACCGACCGCGCCGAGCAACGCGACGTCGGCGCCGAGCCGGGCCGCGGCGACCGCGGTGTTGGCACCTTTGCCACCCGGCGACAAGATCGTGTCGCCGCCGAGTACGGTTTCGCCACCACCAGGTCGCCGATCGACCTGTACGACGAGATCGGCATTGGCGGACCCGATGACCAGCACCTGAGAAGTCATGGAGGAGACCATGCCATGACCAGGAGTGGTCCGGGCATGACCCTTCTTCGGGCAAAGATGTGAAGAACTTTGTAACTTTCTCGGCGTGTAGTGCGACAATCAGGCGAGCAGCGGAACGCCGTCACTCTTTCGGGGGATAACATTCCCCCGGGCGTCACTTCGGCGATCACGCCCGCTCTTGAGATGCGTTGCCGCGGTTGAGCGGTGACGTTGCCCCGGTCCCGACTGAGTAGGGAGCAGGGGCATCGGGTCGCCGGCGTCGATCACGTAGCCCCCCGAGTGATCGGCGCCGGCGGCGCCCCGTTTCGACGGGGCGCCTCGGACTTGCTCACGTCGACTCCCGCGACGAACCGGCCTTACGATCGGATCGTTTCGCGAACACAGACCTACGCACGACGGACTTGGCGTTCGCCTTCTCGTGCCCTAGCCCACCACGCCGAATTCGCCGGTCCGCCCAGTTCACCGAGCCGGGTCGCGTCCGCTCGATGATCTCCGCCGCACGTTCGGCTTCGAAGGGGTCCATCGCCGTGGTCATCAGAAACCCGTGCGGGGACGGGTTGGCGAACTGCGGTGACAATTGCCGACGGCCCACGTCATCCGAAATCGCGATATGAGCGTCGACTCGCCTACCTCCACGATGGCGCTCGAAGACGAACCCGCCGATGCTGGACCAAGCGACCGTCTTCTGTCCTTTCCCGACAGGCTGACTCATACCGACGGGCGTGAACGTGATCTCGATCGGCCGGGTGTAGCCGCCGTCCAACGCCCACCTGACACCGGCGGGGATGGTGGGGTAGACCGCCAGCCCGGCGACGAGAAAGGTGATGGTGGACAGGAGTGTGAACTCTTCGCCATTGAGCATCGCCAAACCTATGGTGATGCCGACGACCATGAAACCCAGGCCGACCAGAAAGAGCCCGATGGCGACGAGGTTCGCCATCAGCCGGTTCCCATCCTCCTTCTCAGGAATATCGAATCTGATCACACGGGGGTTGCCGGGCGGTTTGGCCAGCTCGACGAGGCCGAAGGTGAAGGCTCGGACGATTCCTCGTTTCCCAAGGCACGTAAGCACGATGAAGCCACTGAGGAGCAGGCCGAACAACAAAAGCCTGACAAAGCCGTCTACGGGTGTCCAGTCCGCTTCGTGGGGCTCTCGTTGGATCTGGACCAGCGTCACGATCGCGATCACCGCAACCGCAAGGCCGAACCATGCCGTCGAGCCCCTCAACACTGCTTTCACGGCGCTCCTTGGCTGACTATCCACGGCAGACCGACTGTCAAGGTCATTCCAAGGAACCGGATATACGCTGTCCGCCTTGCTGGCCGAAAATAGGCGGATCGTTCTGTTTCACATTTGACGGCGGCGGAGCCGCCCCACTGTTCGGACCGACAGCCCCGGCAGGCTTCGGCTCGTCACCCTTGCGCACCTTGTCGACTCCCTTGCCGACGCCCTTCAGGCTTTCCTTTAACAGGTTCTCTGTGAAGCTTCCGGCGTTCTCCAATGCCGTCGCCACAGGCCTGACAACGTTCAAGGCGTTCCGCGCGACAGGGACGAGCAGATCCTTGACCCTGATGAAGAGGTCCATGAGCTTCCTGAAAAGCTTGTTCGCCTCACCGAATGCCTTGGCCAGTTTTTTGATCCACCCCATGGCCTTCTGCGCATACTGAATGGCTTTGGGGACGCCCTCGGCAGCCAGTCCCACTGGAGCCGCAGGCGGCGGATAGCGCAGGAGAATACTGACGATCTTCGCAAGTGCCTCGGAGACCAGATCTCGCACGATCGTCCGCACGACCGCTAGGATCGTCTTGCAGAGACCTACCAGCAAACCCATCGCGTTCGCCCCAGAGGCGAGACCTTCGTACAGATTCGCCCGGTCTTTGGCGAAAGCTCGATACGCGTCCGCAGCGGGACCGGTCCAACGGGCACTGTCGTGGTCGACGCTCTTGTTCAGGTCCTCGCCGACCTGTTCCAGCTCTTTGCCGACGTTCTCCCAAGTCCCGATCATGTTGTCCAACGCGACCTGATCGCCTACGAGCATGTCCAGCAGGTCCCTCAAGAAGGGAACATGCTCGATGATCCACCCGAATCCGGAGCTGAGCAGGGTTCCGATCGGGTCGGCGGCCAAGCCGACCAGACCGACCGTCCCGTTGGCGAGATTCGCGAGCCCTTCGGCCCAGTCGCCACTGCTGATCTTGGCTCCGGTGTCCCAGAAATCCTGGAGGATCCCAGCGCCTTCCAGCGAACTCTCGTCGGATGCGGCGTCCGTCTTGACCAAGGGATTGGACGTTCCAGGACCAGGACGCATCTCAGCGGTTTCAGACATCGTCAGTCCTCCAGCTTGAACAGGCCCTTGAAGTCCTCTTCATCCCACTCTTTGACCTTCTGCCAGGTGTGCACACGCTCGGCGTGGTCCAACGACGCCTTCGAAGCGGCCACGATTGACTCGAGAGCCTCGACCTGCCCGATCCCGCAGATGGCCGCCAAGGGAATACCGACCAAGCCGAAAGCTTCGGGGTTGGCCGTCGTCTCGACGGCCGAACCGACCCGGTTCAATCGAATACTGATGTCGTCGATCTTCTTGCGATGAGCTTCGAGCTCACCCGGATCGACATGAAAACCTCCGGACATGCTTCCCCTCCCTCAAGTACCCGCGCTCAGCGCAGGAAGTCGCCGCCGGTGAAGTAGTCGTCCTCGTGGTCGGCCTGCTGCTTGCGCGCGGCGCGCGGCGGGGCCGGAGGGGCGGGCGGCTTCGGAGCGGGCGAGGGCGGAGGAGTGTCGAGTTCGGCTTCGGCGACGAAACGGTCGTCCTCGTCCACGTCCTGGTGGCCGCCCTCGACATAACCAGTCGGCTCGGGTTCCGGGTACTCGTTGTGCAGCTGGTTGACCAGCTCGCTCATCGTCTCGGTGCCCGCGATGGACGGGACGCCGGTCTGCATCGCGCTCGCCAGCTTGCTCTGGGCGGACTGGACGACGCGGAGGATCTCCTGCGCGAGCGCGGGGTTGTCCCGCACCGACGGGCCGATCTCCAGACCCACCAGGTTCCCCGCGTGGTTGACCTTGACCGAGATCTGGCCGTCCTTGCTGCGTTCGGACACCGAGACGCCTTCGATCTCGGTGCGCATCTGATTCGCCTTCCGCTGGGCGTCGGCCAGCTTGGCCTCGAAATCAGCGAAGAGCTGCTCAGGGTTCGACACGCGAACCTCCCCTGTTCACGTCGTAGCCGTTCGGCGACCGAGTGTGGCATACCCGTCTGACATCGGGGAACGTTTCGCGCGCATCCACACCCCGGTCGTGTGGATCACCACAGCGACCTCCGGTTTTCCCCACCCGACACGACGGCTTTCCCGATGTTCACGCTGGTCAGCGCGCCGTAGCGTGCTGAACATGACCATTTCGGACTGGAAACGCGCGATTTACGCGCTTCTCGTACTGCCGGGCTATCTCGGTGGCGCGAAGGTCCAGCGCGGGCTCGCGCGACGGTGGGTCGGCCAAGAAGGTGGAGGACGGCCGCGGTTCGGGGTGGCGTTCGGGCCGAGCGCGGTCGCGTTCCTGCTCGCGCTGCTGCTTTTCTATCTCGTCGGGCGTATCGCGACCTACGGCCTCTTCTGGTCCGGGAGCGATCCCGAAGGCACGTGGGGAGGGCCGACGCTGGCGGGGGCGTGGATCGTGCACTTCTTCGTCGCGCTCGGGATGGCCGTCCCGATCTTCCTGGCGCTCCGGCCGCTCACGAGACTCCAGGCCCGCCTACTGGGCTGATACCCGGCAAGGGTGCACTGACCACCTAGAATGCCCGGATGAACAACACCGGCCGCAGGGGTCGCGAGCGGGCCGCGACCGATCAGGACATCCGGCGGACGGCGCGGGCACTCCTGGTCGAGCAGGGGCCGGAGGCCGTGACCCTGCGGGCGATCGCGCGCGAGCTCGGCATCACGGCGCCGGCGTTGTACCGCTACTACGGTTCGCGCGACGATCTGGTCGAGCACCTTCGCGCGGACGTCGTCGCGGATCTCGCGGCCGGGCTGGCCGAGGACATCGCGCAGCTGCCGGACGAGGGCGCGCTGCAGCTTTTCTCCATCTGCAAGGGATTCCGGCGCTGGGCGCTGACCCACACCAAGGAGTTCACGCTGGTCTTCGCGTCGCCCGCGGGCGACGACACGTTGAGCAGGCTGGGCGAGCCGTTCGGGCGGATCTTCCTCGCGGCGGCCGGCCGGGTGCTCGCGATGCACGATCTGGTGACGCCGTCGAACGACGTGGTGCCCGCCGAACTGCGCGACGATCTCACGTCGTTCCAAGGGGAATTGCTGGCCGTGCTCGAAGAGTCCGGCGAGACGTTCCCGCTCGAGAAGCTCGACCTCGGCGTGACGTACCTGATGATCCAGTTCTGGGCCCGGCTCTACGGACACGTCACGCTCGAGGTCTTCGGCAATTATCCGATCCCGTTCTCGAAACCGGACGTCCTCTTCGACGCGATGCTGGCCGATCTCGCGCGCGAGATCGGCCTGACCATCGACTGAGCTACGCCGCGTGGCCGCCGTCGACCGAAACGGTCGTCGCGGTCACGTAGCCGCTTTCCGGCCGTGCCAGGAACGACACGGTGGCGGCGACCTCCGACGGCGAGCCGTAGCGGTCGAACACCGTCAGGCTGCGCTGGTCGGCGGCGTACGGGCCGTCGGCCGGGTTCATGTCGGTGTCGGTCGGGCCGGGGTGGACGATGTTCACGGTGATGCCGCGCGGGCCGAGTTCCCTGGCCAGGCCCTTGGTGAGACCCAGAAGCGCGGTCTTGCTCACCGCGTACAGCGACATCCCGGGACCGGGCACGCGGTCCGAAACGCAGCTGCCGATGCTGATCACGCGGCCGCCTTCGCCGAGGTGCCGCGCCGCGGCCTGGGTGGCCACGTAGACGCCGCGGACGTTGACCGCGAGCACGCGGTCGATGTCGTCGAGGCTCGTCTGGTCGAGCGGGCCGACGAAGCCGACACCCGCGTTGTTGACCAGCACGTCGAGCCTGCCGAACTCGGTGACCGTCGTTTCGACCGCGGACACCAGAGCGGCGGCGTCGGCACTGTCGGCCTGGACCGCCAGCGCACGGCGGCCGAGCGCCTTGATCTTGTCCACGACACCGGCCGCGAGTTCGGCGTTGTTCTGGTAGGTGAGCGCGACGTCGGCGCCGTCCTCGGCGAGCCGGATCGCCGTGGCGGCACCGATCCCGCGGCTGCCGCCGGTCACCAAAGCCACCTTGCCGTCGAGGGTCATGCGGTGTTCTCCGTTCGATTTCGTTGTCCTTGAACAACTCCATCGAATCGCCTCATGACCCTCGACGCTGGCGTCTTTCCGTCACGGCATTACAGCACGATGTTCACCAAACGTCCCGGCACGACGATCACCTTGCGCGGGGTGCCGTCGCCGACCAGCGCGGCGACCTTCTCGTCGGCCAGCGCGGCCGCCTGCACGGCGTCCTTGCCCGCGTCGGCGGGCACGGTGATCCTGGAACGCACCTTGCCGTTGACCTGGATCGGGTACTCCACGGAGTCCTCGACCAGGTACTTCTCGTCGACCACCGGGAACGGCCCGTGCACCAGGGAATCCGCGTGGCCCAGGCGCTTCCACAGCTCCTCGGTCAGGTGCGGGGCCAGCGGCGCCAGCATCAGCACCAGCGGCTCCACCAGTTCCCGCGGCGTGGCGTCGGCCGCACCGTAGGCCTTGGTGACGTGGTTGTTCAGCTCGATCAGCTTCGCGCCTGCCGTGTTGAACCGCAGTTCCGCGTAGTCCTCGCGGACCCCGGCGATCGCCTTGTGCAGCTGCTTGCGGTCCGCGTCCGTGGCGTCCACAGTGGACACCCGCAGTTCGCCGGTCTCCTCGTCGACGACCAGGCGCCACAGCCGCTGCAGGAACCGCTGCGCGCCGACGACGTCCTTGGTCGCCCAAGGCCGCGAAACGTCCAGCGGGCCCATCGACATCTCGTAGAAACGGAAGGTGTCGGCGCCGTAGTCGGCGGCCATCTGGTCGGGCGTGACGACGTTCTTCAGGCTCTTGCCCATCTTGCCGTATTCCTGCTTGACCTCTTCTTCACCGAAGAAGAACTTGCCGTCGCGTTCCTCGACCTGGTCGGCCTGGACGTAGACGCCGCGGGAATCGGTGTAGGCGTAAGCCTGGACGTAGCCCTGGTTGAACAGCTTCCGGTACGGCTCCTTGGAAGACACGTGGCCCAGGTCGAACAGCACCTTGTGCCAGAACCGCGAGTACAGCAGGTGCAGCACCGCGTGCTCGACGCCGCCGACGTACAGATCCGTGCCGCCCGGGTCTTCGACGCCGTGCTCGGCCGGACGCGGGCCGACCCAGTACGCCTCGTTCTCGGGCGCGACGAACACGTCCGGGTTGGTCGGGTCCAGGTACCGCAGCTGGTACCAGCAGGAACCCGCCCAGTTCGGCATCGTGTTGATGTCGCGGCGGTAGGTCTTCTTGCCATCGCCCAGATCCAGTTCGACCTCGACCCAGTCGGTGGCGCGGGCCAGCGGCGAGGACGGGGTGCTGTCCCGGTCCTCCGGGTCGAAGGTCACCGGCGAGTAGTCGGCGACTTCGGGCAGCTCGATCGGCAGCATGCTGTCCGGCAGCGCGTGGACCTGGCCGTCCTCGTCGTAGACGACCGGGAACGGCTCGCCCCAGTAACGCTGGCGCGAGAACAGCCAGTCACGCAGCTTGAACTGGACGGTGCCGCGGCCGTGGCCGTGCTCCTCCAGCCAGCCGATCATCGTCTTCTTGGCCTCGTCGACGTCCATTCCGTCCAAGAAGCCGGAGTTGATCGCGGGTCCGTCGCCGGTGAACGCCTTGCCCTCGAAGCCTTCCGACGGCCGCACCGTGCGGATGATCTCCAGGCCGAACTTCTCGGCGAACTCCCAGTCGCGGGTGTCCTGGCCGGGGACGGCCATGATCGCGCCGGTGCCGTAGCCCATCAGGACGTAGTCGGCGACGAAGATCGGGATTTCCTTGCCGTCGGCCGGATTCACCGCGTAGGAGCCGGTGAAGACGCCGGTCTTCTCCTTGTTCTCCTGACGGTCCAATTCGGACTTCCGCGACGCGGCGGCGCGATAGTCGGCGATGGCTTCGGCCGGGGTGGCCGCCTCACCGGTCCAGCGCGCGTCGACGCCTTCCGGCCACGTGGCGGCGGTCAGCTCGTCGACCAGCGGGTGTTCGGGCGCGACCACCAGATAGGTGGCGCCGAACAGGGTGTCCGGGCGGGTCGTGAAGACCTCGATCTTCTTGTCACCGGAATCGAACGACACGCGAGCGCCGTGCGAACGCCCGATCCAGTTGCGCTGCATGGACTTGACCTTCTCCGGCCAGTCCAGCAGGTCCAGGTCGTCGACCAGGCGGTCGGCGTAGGAGGTGATGCGCATCATCCACTGACGCAGGTTGCGGCGGAACACCGGGAAGTTGCCGCGTTCGCTGCGGCCGTCGGCGGTGACCTCTTCGTTCGACAGCACCGTGCCCAGCCCGGGGCACCAGTTCACCGGCGCCTCGGAGATGTAGACCAGCCGGTGCGAGTCGATGATCTCCGCCTGCTCGGCGCGGGTCAGCCCGCTCCAGTCGCGGCCGTCCGGCGTGGGGCGCTCGCCCTGCGCGTACTCGGTCTCCAGCTCGGCGATGGGCCGGGCCTTGCCCGCCTTCTCGTCGTACCAGGAGTTGAAGATCTGCAGGAAGATCCACTGGGTCCACTTGTAGTAGTCCGGATCGATCGTCGAAATCCGGCGACGCTCGTCGTGCCCCAGACCCAGGCGCCGGATCTGGCGCAGGTAGGTCTCCATGTTCTCTTCGGTCGTCTTGCGCGGGTGCTGCCCCGTCTGGACCGCGTACTGCTCGGCGGGCAGGCCGAAGGCGTCGAAGCCCATCGTGTGCAGCACGTTCCGGCCGATCATGCGGTGGTACCGCGCGAAGACGTCGGTCGCGATGAAGCCCAGCGGGTGCCCGACGTGCAGGCCGGCGCCCGACGGGTACGGGAACATGTCCTGGACGAACAGCTTGTCCGAGGGGACCTCCCCGCTCTCGTCCGCGAGCGGACCGACCGGGTTCGGCGCGTGGTAGGTGCCGTGATCGGACCAGTAGTCCTGCCAGTGCTGCTCGATCCGGCCCGCCAGCTCCGCGGTGTAGCGGTGCTGAGGGGCCGAGTCGGCGCCTTCGCTCGCCTGGTTCATCGCCGAAATCCTCCGTGCTCATCCACGTCAAGCCACTCCAGAAACAACTCGACCCCCCAGCCCGGAGGGCATGAGGGGTCGCCGCGCTGGTCCCGGCCGATCGGCCGAGTTCAGCGCGGCAGGCTAAGGAGCAGCCGAGCCGTGTTCATGAGTCCAGTTTAACGCCCTGGTCAAAGCCGTTCCGAGGGGACCGCCAGAGCGATGAACTGGGTCACCTGGGTCGGGGAGAAGTTGTTGTCGCTGACCAGTACCAGGCTGCGCTCGCCGTGAGGCAGGCGCGGCCCCCAGGTCATCCCCTCGACGTTGTCCACAGTGGACAACTCGAAGTCCGCGAGGTCCGCCAGCAGGCGCTTCTTGACCGGTTTGACCTTGGCGTCGCCGAGCGAAGGGATGTTCGCGACGTTCGTGGCGCCCTTGGTGTCGATCTCGTAGATCCGGATCTTGTTGCCGACGCCGGTGACGAACGAACGCTCCATCACCAGGTAGCGCGTCGGATCGGCCTGGTCGACGGCCAGCAGCGACGAGACGCCGGTGGTCGCGAAACCGCCGGGCGGGTTCGGCGCCGCGAAGACCTTCTCCTGCGGGTACGCGTACTGCGCGAGGATCGGCCCGAAGCGCGACTGCACGGTGATGCGCGAAAGGGCGCCCGACGTGGTGGTCGGCTCGGGACCGTCCTGCACCAGCGGGCCTTCGACCGAGCTGGCGATCAGCGAACCGAATCCGGCGAAGGTGAGGCCTTCGAGGGCGAGGTTCTGCCGCGGCCCCGTCTTCTCGGCCATCTTTTCGTTGGCGGGGATCGGCAGGTCGCGGACGTAGGAGCCGTCGCGCTTCGCCTCGCGGATCGACGGGTCGATCCGCGCCGCGGCGGATCGCTCGCCCTCCTGCGCCCAGAGGTAGTGGCCGGTCCAAGGGTCGACACGCAGCTCTTCGGGGTCGATGGTCTGCATGTTCTGCGGCCGCGTGGGGTCGTTCTTCGGCAGCGGCGGGTACGGCGTGCCGTCGGGCCGCAGGAGCGGCTTCGTGCCGGTGAAGGTGACCGGGCCGAGCCCCTTGGCGTCGAGGGTGAACTTCGCCGTGTAGAACCGCGCCGGGTTGATGGCGGAACGGTCGTCGCAGATCAGCGCGTATTCGCCGGTGCGGGCGTCGAAGTCGATGCTGGAGAGGCCCCCGACGATCGTGCCCTCGTAGGGCAGGGAGTTCGGGACGATCTGTTCCCCGATGAGGCGAAGCGGACGGTGACCCGCTTCGGCGGCCGGTGCGGCCATCAGGGTGAGCGGAAGGGCCCCGATCAGGGCGGCGGTGAGAGCACGGCGTGACATGGCCTGTAGCACAGTCCATCAGGGTATCCGGCAGGTTGCCGGGACGTCACGCTTATCCTCGTGGAGTGTTCGTCATAGCGCTGGTCCCGATCGTGCTGGGTGTCCTCGTCGGCTGGGGTGGTTTCCTCGGCCTGCGTGAGAAGCTGCCGCGTGACCGCGGCGCCGGTGTGCGCACCGCCGCCACCATGCGCAGCGACGACGCCTTCCGCCTCGGCAACAAGGTCGCGGGGCTCCCGACGCTGGCAGGCGGCGCGATCGCCGTGCTCGCGGGGATCGCCGCGCTGGTCATGCCGACGACGTTCGGCCTGCTGCTCGCCTCGTTCGTGGGCGTGATCGGGATGATCGCGCTGGTCGCGGGCGGGGGAGTGCTCGGCAACCGCGCCGCCGCGACGGTGCCCGAGCCCGAACCGGAGCGGCCGGCCGGATGCAGCGGCTGCGCCTGCGGGACCTGCGGGGTCTTCAAGAAGGCCGACACCGCCACCGCTTAATTGCGCTGGAGGTCTCCCGGGTGGGTGGCCAGCAGCGCCAGCGGGATGCCCTGACGGCGCAGCACCTGGCCCCAGAGGTCGTGGTGCGGCGAAGCGAGGACGTCGCTGGGCAGCGCCGGGACGATCACCCAGTCGTCGCGTTCGATCTCGTTCGCCAGCTGACCGGAGTCCCAGCCCGCGTACCCGGCGAACACCCGCACCCCGCGGACCTTCGGGACCAGCATCTCGGGATCGGTGTCGAGGTCGACCAGCGCGACCGGGCCGCGGACGGCGATCACGCCGGGCACGCTGGACGCCGTCTCGCCGGTCCGCAGCGCGGCCAGGCACAACGCGGTCTTCTTCTCGACCGGACCGCCGACGAACACCGACTGCGGCTCCGCGACGTGCCCGCCCCAGTTCGGGAGCACGTCGTACACCGGGACGTCACTCGGCCGGTTGAGCACGACGCCGAGCGTTCCCTCGTCCCGGTGATCGATGACGAACACGACGGTCCGCCGGAAGTTGGGATCGACCATCGTGGGGGCGGCGACCAGGAGCGTTCCCGGTTCGACCTCGGCGTCCGCTGGCACGTCCGCCATGATCCCACTTCGAGTGGAGACAAATCGTCCGGCCAGGGAACAACAGCATCACGAGCACCGTTGGACACAGAGGTCGGTGCGCTTTCCGTGTCCCCCGGGCTCACTGAAGAACCGCCTTTGTGGAATACCGTCCGGCTGGAGCCACACTGCGCATAGCCGCCGAGAGGCGACCTCAAAGCGCACCGGCCTCTCTTTATAGGCTGGGTGCCGTGACGACCACCGCCACGGCGCCCACCAGGGCGTTCGTCCGCGACCGTGACTTCCGCCGGCTGCTGTTCACGCGGTTCTCCGCGCACTGGGGCAACGGCATGTACCAGGCCGGACTGGCCGGAGCCGTCCTCTTCAACCCCGAACGCGCCGCCGACGCGCTCGCCATGGCAGGCGGGTTCGCGGCGTTGCTGCTCCCGTATTCGGTCGTCGGGCCGTTCGCCGGAGCGCTGCTCGACCGCTGGGACCGCCGGAGGGTCCTGATCTTCGCGAGCCTCCTGCGGTCCTTCACCATCCTCGCGACGGCCGTCGCCGTGGGCGCCGGAGCCGCGGGGATCGGGCTGTTCTCCCTGGCCCTGGCGTCCGAAGGCGTCTCCCGGTTCATCGGTTCCGGCCTGTCCGCGTCCCTGCCGCACGTCGTCGAAGAGAAATCCGTGGTCGCCGCGAACGCCTTCGCGGCGACGTGGGGTTCGGTGCTCGCGGTCGTCGGCGGCGGCTGCGCGATCGGCCTCCGGGAGCTCACCGGCGCCGACGACGCCGGATCCGCGTGGGTCACCGCCGTCGCCGCGCTGGGCGGGATCGGCGCCGCGATCCTCGCCGCGGGCTTCGAGCGCGGGCTGCTCGGGCCGTCGGCGGTCGACGAGCCGCCGAACGCGGTTCTCGCCGTCGTCCGCGGCCTGGCCGACGGCGCGAAGGCGGCCTGGCGCACGCCCAGCGTCACGGCCGGGTTCGTCGCGCTGTTCGCCCATCGCGCGTCGTACGGGATCTCGCTGCTGGTGACCGTGCTGCTGATGCGCAACCACTTCGCCGCCGGGATGACGGGGCTGGGTCGGATGGCGGCGTTCGCCGGGGCCGGGATCCTGGTCGCCGGGCTGCTGACCGCCTGGCTGATCCGGCTGTTCGGCAGGCTTCGCGTCGTGCTGGGCGCGCTGGTGCTGGCGGCGGTCGCGCAATCCGCGCTCGGGCTGCCGATGACGATCCCGACGGCGTTGCTCGCGGCGTTCCTGGTGACCGGCGCCGGTCAGGTCCTGAAGCTCTGCGTCGATTCGTCGGTCCAGCTCGACGTCGCCGACGAGGCGCGCGGAAGGGTTTTCGCGCTCTACGACACGCTGTTCAACATCACCCAGGTCGCCGCCGTTTCGCTGGCCGCGACGGTGATCCCGGACGACGGCGTTTCGCCGGGGCTGCTGATCGCCGCCACCGTCCTCTACCTGGTGGGAGCCGCCGGTCACCTGCTCGCGGTGCGAAAACGGAGAACGAGTGATACGGCGCCTCCGTTGGCATTAGGGTGACGCTTACCGACACCGGGTGGCGTATGCCCGGGATCCAGCACTCGCGGGGGCTCAAGTGACGACGGCCGGCGACGACAGCGCACGCCTCGAAGCGCGCAATGCCGCCATGAAGGACCAGGTCGACACGCTGCTCGAACAGTTCGAGCGTCAGACGGCCCAGCTCCGTGACGCGCAGGAAGCCGCTTCGCAGACGTCGGCGACGGTGGTCTCGCAGGACGGCCTCGTCCGCGCCACCATCGACGCGACCGGCACGCTCGCGAAACTCGAGATCCAGCCGAACGCCTTCGAGCGCACCAACCCCGCGCAGCTGGCCAACACCGTGCTGACCCTGGTGCGCCAAGGCTCGCTGCAGGTCAAACAGCAGGTCGCCGATCTGATGGCCCCGATCACCGAAGGCCTGCCGGATCTCTCGGACCTCATCGAGGGCGCCCCTTCGCTGCAAGGGCTGATGCCGTCGATCCCGGACTTCCTCGCCGAAGAGGAAGAGCCCGCCGCGCCGAAGAAGTCGGACGAAGATTTCGAAGACCCGCTGCTGCGCAAGGACGACGCCCCGGCGCCGCCTCCGGTGGCCCCGCCCACGCCGCCGACGCCGAAGCCGATTCCCAAGCGGGTGCGTCAGACGCAGGACGATGACGAGGAAGAGCCGCCTTCGAGCTGGCTGACCAGGGGGGTCTGATGCCGAACGGTGGGGGCGGGGGCGGGTTCACCGCCGATCCGGACGCGGTCAAGACGGCCGCGGCCAAACTGGGGATCGCCGCGGATCAGCTGGACGACGCGGGCAAGGAACTGATGGCCGCGATCAACTCGCTCGGCCAGTGCTGGGGTGGCGACGACGCCGGCAAGGAGTTCGCGAAGGACTACGAACCGGGCGCGAAGGGCTCGTCCGAGGGATTCGCGAACATCGTCGAGGCGCTGCGCGGCATGCAGCACAACGTCGAACGGTCGATGACCGCGTTCACGAACGCCGAAGAAGAGATCAAGACGACGCTGGACAAGAAGGTCTGACGCCGTGGGTATGGAGATGCCCGACGCGGTCAAGTGGCTCTTGCCGATCGTCGTGGGGGAAAGCTGGCCGGAAGGCGACGAGGACAAGCTCCGCGAACTGCGCGACGCCTGGCACAACGCGTCGAAGGCGATCCAGCCGATCGCCGACACCGCGACCAAGGGCGCCACCGAGGTCCTCGGCGGCTGGAGCGGTCAGGGCGCGGAGAAGTTCGCCGAGGCCTGGAGGAAGTTCGTCGAGGGCGACGAGGCGTACTTCAAGTCGCTCGCCGATTCTTCGAAGGCGCTCGGGGACTCGTGCAACGCGACCGCGCTGGACGTCGAGTACACGAAGTACATGATCATCATCTCGCTGGTGATCCTGGCCGCGCAGATCGTCGCGATGATAGCGGCCGCCGCGGTGACGTTCGGCGGTTCGACGGCCGGGATCGCGCCGGCGCAGATCGCCACCCGCATGACCGTCCAGATGATCTTCCGCCAGCTGATGCAGAAGCTCGCGCAGGAAGGCTTCAAGAAGGTCGCGAAGGAACTCCTCGAGAAGCTTCTCAAGGAGGGCCTGAAGAAGATCGGCAAGGAAGTCCTGCAGAACACGGCGATGAACCTCGCCATGGACGCGGGCATCCAGGGCCTCCAGATGGCCAAGGGCGACCGCGACAGCTGGGATTTCAGTAAGACCAAGGATTCCGCGATCAGCGGCGCCGTCGACGGGGTCGTCGGCGCGGGCAGCAGCAGTATCGGGAAGGGCGCCACCAAGGGGCTTTCCGACAGCGTGGGCGGCCAGATCGTCGACAGCGCGGCGCGGGGTGCCGTGCGCGGCGCGGCCGAAGGCGTCGCCAGCACGGTCGGACAGGCCGCCGTCACCGGTGACCTGGACAAGCTTTCGGCCAAGGACGTCCTGATGGGCGCGTCCGGCGGGGCCGTCGGCGGCGGGGTCGACGGGGCGAAGAGCCAGATCGGCGACATCCGCACCGCGAACACGCCGAGCGCCACGCCGGACGTCGACGGTCCCTCGACGCCGGACGTGGACTCAGGGGATTCCGGGACGCCTTCGCGCACACCGGACACGTCGTCGAGCTCTACGGACACGTCGTCGAATCGCGATTCGTCATCCAGTGGCGATTCCTCCGCCGGTGATTCCTCCGGCGGCGATTCGCCCTCGAGGCACGATTCGTCATCCAGTGGCGAGTCTTCAACCGGTGACAGCTCCGGGGGCGACTCGTCTTCACGGTCCACTTCGGACGGTGACGCGCCCTCGGCTCGCGATTCGTCATCCAGTGGCGATTCCTCGCCGCGTTCGGACGGTGGGAACCAAGCGCCTCAGCAGGCTTCGCAGCAACATCACACACCGGTTTCCGAGGACGGCTCGCAGCGGGCAGCGGACAGCGACCGGGTCAGCCAGTCGTCGACGCAGGCTCCGGAACGTCCGGCGGACGCCCCGGCGAACACCGGTGACGGTCAGCGCGCGCCGCAGACCCACCACAACGCTCCGGCGGCGGCCGCTGACAACGGCGCCGGTTCCGGTCAGCAGCAGGCCGCCGCGAACCAGCAGCAGGCACCGGCACAGACACCCGCGGCGGCGAGTCAGCCGCAGGCGCTCTCGGCGAGCCCTGCCCAGGTACCGGCGGCGAGTCCGTCGCCGGGTCCCGCCGCTGGTCCGTCGCAGTCCGGCGGGATGCCGCCTGCCGCTTCGTCCGGTGCGCCTTCCTCGACAGGTGGCGCGCCCGCTTCGTCGAGCTCCGGCGGCTACGGCATGGCGTCGAACCCGGGTTCGAGCACGCCGGGATCTTCGGGTGGTTACGGCATGGCGCCCGGGGGAAACGGTCCCACTCCCGGTGGTTTCCCCCCGCCCGGCCACGACCCGTCGCGGCCCGTCCGGCCGAACGACAGCGTCCAGGCCGCCGGTCTGGCCGGGAACGGCGGACCCCAGCAGCCGCGCTTCGACCAGCAGCCCGGCCCGATGCCTTTCCAGGGCCAGCCGATGCAGCAAGGCCCGCAGGGCGGTTTCGCGCCACCGCCACCGCCGCCGCCCGGTGGTGGTGGCGGACCGATGCCGCCTCGGGGATCGCAGGGTCAGCCGGGTCCGATGGGCCCGCGTCCGACCGGACCGCAGCCGCCGCCTCCGCCGCGGCACCCTGGCCAGGGCGGACCTCCGCAGGACCGTGGACCGCGACAGCGCCCCCAGCAACCGCCGCAGGGCCCGCCGCCGCAAGGTCCGCCGCGGCCTCAGCAGGGGCCGCCTCAGGGTTACCAAGGAAGGCCGGGACAGGGTCCCGGCCCGAACGGTGGCGTCCCGCCGCGTCCGCAGACGCCTCCGCCGCCCGGGCAGCACCCCGGTCAGCGCGGTCCGGCGGGCTATCCGCCGCCTCCGCCGCGGCCACCGCATCCGGGCAACGGCCCGTTTCCCGTGCCGCCACCGCCTCCGCCAGGACACCACCCGGGTCAGCCGGGGCAGCCAGGACGTCCGGGTCCGCAGCCCGGCCGTCCGATGCCGCCCGGCGACGGGCCGCCGCGGTTCGGTGGCCAGCAGCCGCCGCGGCCGCCGCAGGTCCCGGCGCCGCGTCCCGGCCAGGACGGGCACGCGGGTCCGCAGGAACGCACACCCCAGGACCGGACGCAGCAACCGCAGCGGCCGCCGCAGCAGCCCGCCCCGGCGCGTCCGGCGGAGCCCGCGCCTCAGCGGACGCCCGAGGACCACGGCGGGAACCTGCCCAAGGACACGGACGCTCCCAAGGTCAACGAGACCCCGAAGGACACCGACGTCCCCAGGGACACGGACACCGGCACCCACCACGAGACCGAGGCGCCCCAGGACGTCACACCCGACGACAGGACGGCCGACGACCTCGGCTCGACGATCGACGAGCCGTACCTGACGGATCCGGACTTCCACACCGACGACCCCGCGGCCTACCGCGCGCTCGCCGAAACACAGATCGACAAGCGTGGTTTCGACGAGAACACCGGGGAGGCCCGGAGCGAGCAGGTCCGTCGCGAAGGCCTCGCCAAGCGCGACGCGCACGGAGACCAGCGCGTCAAGGACATGTCGGATCAGGGCGCGTACGCGGTGCACAGCTACACGCGGACCGACATGGCCGAGCGGATCACCCACGCGCAGCGTCACGGTGGCGCCGAGCTGGACGCGCTCCGGCCGCACATCGAGGCGATCACCTCCGGTCTCAACGAGATGCCCGCGTACGAAGGCCTCGTCTCGCGGCGGGTGAACTTCAACGGCAACGAGAGCGCGATCCGGGGTTTCCTCGAGGCGCACGCCAAGGGGCAGGTCATCGTCGACCCGCAGATGCTGAGCGCGTCGCGGGTCACCGCCGACCATCCGCGCAGCACCTTCCCCGGCGAAGTCGAGATGCGCGTCCAGTCGAAGACCGGACGCCACATCGAAGACCTCGCTTCCAAGCCGGAAGAGCGCGAAGTGCTGATGAAGTCGGCGACGCAGCTGCGCGTCACCGACGTCAAGATGGGTCCGGGGCATCCCGATCACCCCGAGTACCAGGCACGGGTCAAGGACGGCACGGCGAGCGGCCAGCCGAAGTGGGTCGTCGAATGCGAGGAGGTCGTCGCAGGGGACGACGGTCACCTGAGCCCGGACGAGGTCAACCAGAAGGTCGCCGAGCGGCGCGAGTACAACAACGCCGAGCAGGACCGGCTGGACCGGGAAGCGGCCGAAAGCGACGCCCAGCTGCGCCGCGATCACCCGGAACTGTTCCAGAACAAGGGTCTCGCCGACTTCGACACCAAGATCTCCGACGGCAAGGGCGGCTGGATCGACGCCGCCGACCTCCCGGAGCGGGAGGCCCCCAAGCCGCCGAAGGAGCACGCACCCGACGGCGGCTGGTCCGAGCTGGCGAAGCCGCTCGACGAGGGCGGGACGCCGGTCATCCACGCCGGTTCGACCGAGACCCCGCATCAGCAGGTCCGGCTGGTCATGGACGAGCTCCCGGCGATCGGCGAGGCCAACACGCGCAACTACTACGCGCCCGAGTCGTGGAAGGACGGCTACCAGACCAACTCGGCCGAGGCGCTGGTCGCGTTCGAGAACCGGATGGACGGTCACGACGCCGTCGCCGGGCCCTCGACCGGCGGTTCGCCGCTGCAGCACGTCAGCGATCGGCTGGGCGGGCAGTGGTCGGATCGGAACGGCTTCGGCGACGTCGCCCGTGAGCTGGGCGAACGCCCGGTCGGCGCGCGGACCGCGGTGGCGTTCGAGCATCACGCCGCCGCCGATCCGAACGCGCCGGAGGGCTCACCGCGGTCCAAGGACCGGATCGAGACGCGGATCGTCGCCGCGGTGAACACGCCGCACGGCGTGGTCTTCGCCGATCCGATGACCGGGCGGCTCGCGACGCTGCCCGACCACCCGACGTCGATCAAGGCGATGCCGATGGGCGGCGGCGACGCTCCGCACGCCCACACCCCGGAAGCGCCGGAAGCACCGCAGCGGACGCACTCCGAAACACAGGCAGAGACCCGCGCCGAGGCGCCGCCCCAGTCGACGGCCGACCGGCTGCGCGGCGACGACGAACCGCCACCGGTGGACCACCCCGCCGAGCACGAGGCGCCCAAGACCGAACTCGACATCAGCGAGCGGCTCAAGGGCACCGAAGAGGCACCCGCGCGGCACGACGAGAGCTACGTCGACGACGAGAACTTCCGTGGTTCGCCCGAGGATCACAAGAGTCTCCGTGACCGCTACGACAGCGCCGACCTCGCCGAGCAGGCCCGCGAAAAGGCGCTGAGGCGACTCGAAGCCAGCCCGCTGAAGGACCGCGTCTCGCCCGAAGCGGCCGAAGCGATCTACTCGTACTCGCGCGAACACGCGTACACGATCAACGAGGCGAACCGTCTCGGCGAAGCGCACCCCGGCTTCGAGAACGCCCAGCGCAGCACCCGGGCGATCGTCGGCGCGCTGAACGAGCTGCCGGACTTCCACGGCGAAGCCATCCGCGGCATCGACACCAAGGGCGACCTGCGCGCGGCCGAGATCATGGCCGCGCACTACGAACCCGGCCAGACCGTCCCCGAACCGACGATGACCAGCGCGACCATCAAGACGTCGCCGGACACGAAGTCGAAGTTCGGCCAAGACGTCGAGATCCACATCGTCTCGAAGACGGGCAAGGACGTTTCGTCGCTCGCCGAGAACCCGGGCGAGAACGAGTCCATCACCAAGCCGAAGACCCAGCTTTACGTCCACAGCAAGGAGTTCAAGACTCCGCCGCTGGTCGACCGGCCGAAGTGGGTCATCCACGCGGAAGAGGTCACCCCCGGCGACCCGCGCTACCTCGACCCCGAGACCGCCAAGCAGAAGATGGACGAGCGGCGGGCCCGGCACGCCGCGGAGGCGCCCGAACTCGCCCGCCTCGCCCAGGAACGGTCGATGGCGCGCCTCGGCGGCTTCGACGAGCCGCAAACCCCGCCCATCACCACGGAGAACCCGGCGGACCACGGGGTCGCGGACGCCGACAAGGGCCCTGAATACGGCGAACAGCCCGCTCAGGACCACTCCGCCACCGACGACACGGCGGAGTCACCGGTCCCCGAACGGGACTTTTCGTCGCTGGCGGTCGCGACGAACCCGCCGAGCGAACCGGCGATCCACGCCGGTTCGGCGAGCCCCGAGCAGCAGGCCGCGTACCTCGCCGACCGGCACCCCGGGCTCGGCGAGGTCAACCCGCACTTCAACGACCCCGACGCGCTGGCCAACGGCTACCGGTCCAACTGCACCCGGACCCCGGGCGCGTACATGGACCGGATGAACGGCATCGATTCGACGGCCGATCCGCTGCTCATGCACGAAATGGACAGCCGGGGCACGCTGGAACACGTCGAGGAGCGGTTCGGCGGGCGGTTCTCCGACCGCGCCGACTACGACACCGTCATCCGCGAGATGCGGGACATGCCGACCGATCACCACGCGGTCGTGGCGGTGAAGTACCTCGACGAGAACGGCGTCGAACGCGGCCACGTCGCCATGGTCGCGAACACGCGGGACGGCGTCGCGTTCATCGATCCGCAGTCGGGCGCGCTGATGAACCTGCCGCAGCCGCCGCTGGGCATGAAGCTGATGCACGTCGGCGTCCCGGAAGGCCCCGGCGCTCAGCACACCGACGGGCACACGACGCAGACGGAAGCCGCCGCGACGAGGCCCGTCGACCCGCGGATCGCGTTCGCGCGGCCGGATCAGCCGGCGGTGGACCCGCGCATCGCCTTCGCCAGGGAAGACACGCCCGACGTGCAGCCGTCGCGGATCGGCCCGGACGGCCGTCCGATCGTGACGCCCCCGCGCGACGCGGGCTACGGCATGGCGCACGATGAGCCGCCGCACCACGGTGACCGGGCCGAGGCCGAACGGTTCCTGGACGATCCCGAGGTCGCGGCCGCGGTCGACGGACTGGACCCGGACCTCAAACGGGCCGTTCACGAGGACGAAAACGGCGTCAAGCACGACGTCGGGCCGATGCGGGACTACATCCGCGAGCACCTGCCGTCGCATCCGGAACTCGTCCGGCTGATGGAGCATCCGGACAACGCGTACCTGCGGGCCTCGCTGCTGAACAACCCGATGACCATCGGCAGCCTGCTGCTGCACCCGGAAGCCATCCCGATCCTCGAAGACGCCTTGCGCGACGTCGAGGAACGCGGCCACCAGATGATCGACGACGTCCACCAGGAAGGCCCCGGCGACACTCCGCTCACCCAGGAGCAGCGGGACCTCGCGAACGAGGCGGCGAACATCGCCGCCGACGTGGCACCCGGCGATCAGTTCCACGCCGGATTCGATCGCGCGGACACGGGCGATCCCGCGAAGATCCAAGAGTTCCTGGACGCCGAACGGCAGGCGTGGCCGCGGAACCAGGGCGACCTCAACCGGATCGCCGAACGGATCGCGGCGGAGAACAACGGTGACTCGTCGGGCCGCCCCGGCCCGAAGGACGACGACCGCGCGAAGGCGAAGATCGCCGGCTACGACGGCGACGCGTCGAAACTCACCGACCTGGTGGGCGTGAAGATCCAGTTCGACACGCTGGCCGACGTCTACAACGCGCTGAACGCGGTGATGGCCGATCCGGATCTCGAGATCGTCAGCTTCGACGACCGGTTCGCGAATCCGCAGGACAGCGGGTACCGCGATCTGCAGATGAACGTCCGGCTGCCGAACGGGCACGTGGCCGAACTGCGGCTGCACCTGAGGCATATCGACACCGTCTCGGCCTACGAACACGCCCTTTACGAGGTCCGCCGCGACTTCCCGACCTACAACCGGACACTGGACGGGGACAACAAGAAGAAGTTGTCCCCGGAACAGGCACTCCTGGAAGCCGCCTTGATGGACCGGGTCCGGGAGAAGTTCATGGCCGGTCTCCGCAAGGGCCTGCCGCCTGAGGAGAACACGTGATCCAGACCCCGTCCTTCTACACCTACTTCGGGAAGACCTACCGCGTCGAGTCGACGCCCGACGGGGGCCTGACGGGTTTCCTCCTCAACCCGCGCACCGGCGAGTTCGACGAAAAGCCGGAGCACGTGCGCGAGGTCATGCGGGCGATGGCCAGTTCGGACATCAGCAAGGTGCCCGAGGAGAAGTTCGTCCAGGAGACCGAGCGTGCCCGTGCTTACGAACTCAAAGGTGCCGGGGCGGTCTTCGCGCTCTACGAGACCATCGACGGTCTGTACGAGCAGGCCAGGCGCGAAAACCGCCGCCTGGCACCGCAGGAATCGGCCTTGATCCAGTCGCTGCGCAAGCGCACCTTCAAGATGTGGGAGGACGAATTGGCCCGCCGCGCCGCCGGTGAGCCGCCGTCGTTCCGGGCGGAGCCGCGCTTCCCCGAATACAGACCACCGGAGGAAGGAGCCTCGGAATGAGCCTGCCCAGCCGGCCGAACCGGGCGCGATGATTCACGTGGAACAACTGACCTCCGAACAACAGCGCGGGCTGCTGGTCCAGATCGGCAGGCTCATCCTGGCGGGTATCACGGACCCCGCCCACGCCGCGGCCGCCGATTTCCGGCAGGCCGGGGAACACACCGAACTCGAGGGCCACAACCTCACGCCCGCCCCCGAGCTGAGCGAGCTCTTCGGCAGGCTTCGCACCGGTATGTACGCCATCGGCCGGGGCACCTGGTTGCAGTCGCGGTTCACGCTCAAACCCGACGGCACCTTCGATTTCGACTTCACCCTCGACGACGAGCCGGCGTGGACCGAGGCACCGGCGGCTTCGGCGTACCCGGACGAGCTGGCCGCGTTCCCGCGCGAGGACGAGCACGTCCCGGACTGGTGGCGGCTGCGCGCGCAGCTGCCGTTGCGCGTCGAGTTCCGGCACGCGCGGATCGTCGACTCCTACACCGAGGGCGAACCCCCGGTGGTGGACAGACCGGAGCTCGACGAGTCCGAAGCGCCGCTGGTCGCGCAGTACCTGGAACGTGAACCGGCGATCCTCTCCGGCAGCGGTCTCGGCAAGGACATCTTCGAGCCGGAAGCCGACGGGGACGTCCCGGAGAGCTATCACACCGACGGCACCTGGATCTGGCACGCGTCCGTGCCGCACTACCTGCGGAAATACGGGATCCCGCCGGAGCCGGAGCTGGTCGGGCACATCCGGGGCCAGCGGTTCCAGCCGCCGTACGTCGAACATCTCGTGCGGCGGACCGCCGAGGCGGATCTGCTCGGCAAGCCCAGACCGAAGCCGGGCCGCTCCGACGTCAAGAAAACCGAAGGCGACATCGCCGCGGAGCTGGAGACGTCGCCGAATCCGGCGTTGACCGACGAAGAGCTCCTGGTCGTGCTGGTCAGCAGGCTCGGCGAGCACGCCGTCTGGCCGGAGGCGTACCGCATCGGGGACCGCTCGGACGGCGCCTGGTGCCTCAACTTCACCGAGAAGGGCTGGGAGGTCGCGGCCTACTCCGACGGCGCCCCGGTGTCGCCGAAGTACTTCGGCCGGCTCGAAGACGCGGCGCATCAGCTCCTCGGCGCCGTGCTGCTGCATCCGGCGAGGATGACCGCCGGACACGAGACACCGCTGGAGACCGCTAAGGAACTCGCCGACTGGCCGGTGCACGCCGCACCGGGTGAGCCTCCCCTCACCTTGCTCCGCAACAAGCGCGTCAGCCGGATGGTCGCCGGTACGGTCGTACTGCGGTTCGGCGAGGAAACCGGCAATCTGGTTCACCACGGAGGGGTACGGTTCGCCACGACGTCCCTGCCGCTGGAACGGGAGCGTGTCGGTGGGACCTACCGGCTGCGACGCCCGCTCCACGTGATCATCGGTGTCACCGTCCCCTGGGCGAACATGCCCGGCGGGGCGGTGGCCTACGTGCTCCCGAGGACCATCGCCGAGCACGTGTCCGACGGCAGCCTGGAGAGGATCGAGTAGGTGGAATCGGCGGAAGCGGTAGCCAAGGTCGAAGAGTGGCTGCGCGCGGTCCACGGTCCGGACGTGTCCGAACCGGGCGGCGCCGGCCTGCGCGTCGACCACGAAAAGGTCCTGCGTATCCCCGAGGGCTGGTCGGTCCCCTACAACACGATCGCCTTCCTCGACGAGGGGCTCTCCGAGAAGGAGATCTTCCCGCCGCCGTCGGTGATCGTCCGCGAACCGGACGGCGAACTGCGCCAGGCGCATCCGCAGCCCGGCGGGCTCAGCGTTCCGGTCGCGTTCCCCGGACAGGAGGCGTGGCGCGAGGTCGTCGACCCCGAGTACGCGAAGTCCGGGCTCGGTGACCTCGGGGTCCCGCCGCCGGTCGTCGCGGGCTGGGTCAAGGTCAACGCGGAAGGCGTGCAGACCGGGGAAGAGCGGGAGAACCCCGAGTACCGGGCCGGTCCCGTCCGCCGGGGCTATCCGAAGCCGGAGAACAAGCTCGAAACGCTGCTGTCGTTCGCCAGCGTCGGCTGGCTGACCAGAGAGCAACTGCTCATCGGGCTGCTGCGCTGCGAGGTCTACGTCCCACTGGACCTGGCGTCGGGCAAGACCGAGCGGTTCTACTTCAACGAGGAACGCGCCGAGCTGAGGGTGTTCAGCTCGACCAGGAACCTGCCGTCCCGCGAACACGGGTACTGGAAGGTCGACATCGCCACCCTGGCAGGCTACGAGAGCCCGCCGAACCTCGTGATCAACGGCGGGCCCGCGACGTTCGAGGACGTCGGCGGCGCCGAACTCGCCGAGACCGCCCAGCGGTTCCCGCGCCGGGAAGCGCCGGTCGACGTCAACGAACGCTGCCCGGAAGCGGATCCGGAGCTGGAGGCGCTCGCCGCCGACACCGCCGCGAAGATGGGCCTGCCCGAACCGGTGAAGCCGCCGCTGGCCGCCGCCGAACGGGCCCGCCGCCGCGGTTTCGAACTGACCGCCGAGGAGTGCCAGAAGACCGTCCTCGGCCAATCGTGGCTGGCCCGGCTCAGGCGGCCGGAACCGCCGCGCGGCCGTCCGAACGACCTGCGGGCGAACGGGCTGGTGCCGGGCTACGACAACGAAGGACAGATCGAGCCGCGCCTGGACACCTTCGGCAAGTACTTCGACCGGGACCGCTCCAGCTCGCGCTACGGCTGGCAGCGCGTCACGGGCGCCTTCGTGGGCTTCGCGCTCGGCGAGGCGCTCGGGGCGGCCGTCGACCGGATGCGGCTCGACGAGATCCACAACACCTACGGCCCGGACGGCGTCACCGACCTGCCGGTCGCGTTCGATCTGCCCGGCCGGATCGGGCCGCTCACCCAGCGGTTGCTGTTCTACACCGAGGCCGTGATCCGCAGCCCGCATCGCGAGCAGCCGGAGAACCGCGAGGCCGAGCAGGCGCTCGGGACGGTCGCCCGCAACTCGCTGATGCGCTGGCTGCACACCCAGGGCGCGCCGCTGGACAACGCGGACGGCTGGCTGGTGAAGGTGCCGGAGCTCCGCGTCCGCCGCACTCCCGACGACGCCGAACTCAACGCCTACCACGCACTGGCGACGATCTCGCCGACCGCGATGCCGATGAGCGGACCGGACGCGCTGGTCGCGGCGCTGCCGGCGGCGATGACCTCGGCGGGACCGGGGAGCGCGATGAGCGGCGGCGTCCGCCAGGCGGTGCGCGACCTCGTCTCGGTCACCCATCCCGGCGAGATCGACGTCGAAGCGGCGACCTATCTGACCTGGCTGTTCGAGCCCGCGCTGACGTCGGAGGCGTTCAGCTACCCGGTCTGGAACATCTCCCGGGAGATCTTCGACGAGCAGAACCCGCACCAGCGGGGTCCGGTCTGGGCGGATCTCAAGGCGATGGTCGCGGAGTCGGTGCCGTTCTTCGGCAAACACGGTCTGCCGGATCTGCGCGTCCCGGAGCTGATCGGCGACGGCAAGGGCACACTTTCGGTGCTGGGCCGCGCGTTCGCGGCGCTGTCCGGCTTCGAGAACTACCCGGAGCAGGCCCTGCTGCGGGCGGTCAACCACTCGGGCCGCAGCGCGATCACGGGTGCCATCGCCGGTGCCCTGCTCGGCGCCCGCACCGGCATCCCCGGTCTGCCGCAGAAGTGGGTCGAGCAGCTGGAACTGCGCTACCTGGTGGAGAACATCGCTACGGACGCGTTCTGGCACTTCGACCGCCACTCGGCGCTGCACGAGGTCGACGGCTGGGCCCAGCGGTATCCGCGCTGGTGATCTGAAATGGGGACGATGAACGAAGAGGAAGCCGTCAGCCGCGTCGAAGAGTGGCTGACGGACAGGGGCGGGGAGGGGACCGGCGCGCTGCGGGTCCGCCGCGAATACGTCGTGCGCGCGACCGACGGCTGGAACGTCACCTACAACACCGTCGGCTGGCTCGACGGGACCGATCCCGCCGCCGGCCTGTTTCCCAGCCCGGTCGCCTTCGTCCCGGACGACGGCGGCGAGATCCGGCTCGACCTGGAGCTGATGGCGGTTTCGGCGGCGGGTGGCGAGGAGGACGACGCCTTCACCCGCTGGACCGAGGTCGTCGATCCCGAGTTCGATCCCGCCGTGGCGCCCGGACTGCCCGTGCCGAAGGCGGCGATCCTGCGCTGGGAGCAGTACACCCTGTACGGCGAGCCGACCGGCGCCGTCCGCGCGAACCCGGATCACCGGCCCGGGCCGCGGTTCTCCGGCCGCCCGGCGCCGGAAAGCCCGGCCGAAGCACTTCTCGGCTACCTCCGCGTCGAGTGGATCACGCCGGAGGAGTTCGTCCACTGGATGCTGGACCTCGATGTCCTGGCCCCGGCGAAGGACGGTCACCTGCAGGTCCGCGACTTCGGCGACGCGGGCGTGCGGTTCGTCGTCTACACCTCCGAGGCGCAGGTCCCGGCCGAGTACACGCTGTGGCAGCGGGTCCAGCCCCGCGTGCTCCTGCGGCGGGCCAAGGACAACCCCGGCGTCGGCCTGCTGGTCAACCCCGGCCGCCCGGAGACCTTCACCGTCTACCCGGAGACGCTGCGGCAGGTCGCCGACCTCGACCTTCCCGCGGGCACCGACCGCCCGGAGTCCGTCGGGCGCCCCGCGTACTTCGGCGGGGAGTACGACGGCGCCGCCGTCGCGAACCTGCGAAGCCTGGTCGACCAGGCAAGGGACAACGGCTACCCCCTCAGCGCCGACGAACTCGCCCGCTACACGCGGGCCGCGACGCTGTCGTTCGAGCGCTCCCGCGCGAAGTACGACGGCCGCCCGCTGCCGGAGCTGCCCGAAGACCTCTTCGCGGCCGGCCTGGTGACGCACTTCTACGACGACGGCGAGCCGCGCCCGAGCGCCTGGACGTTCGGGAAGTTCTACAACCCGACGCGCCGCGACGGTCACCGCGGGTGATCAGGTCTACCGGGGCCAGGTGCTCGGAACG
>NZ_JBFBGL010000024.1:0-116303 GCF_040684635.1 Amycolatopsis sp. NPDC089917
GAAGGGTTGTGGGAGAGTAGGACACCGCCGGACTAACATTGATAAAGGTCTGGGACCTGGTCGAGAACCCGCAAGGTTCTCCCAGGTCCCAGACCTTTTTCTGCATTCAAGGAACTCAACACACACCCCAACCTGCGTGACACGCGTGACCAGAGACGGAACACACGTGATCAGACGGACGACACGACAGCACCGGCATCCGGTGCCCGTGTCGTCCGCCTGATCACCCGTGTCGTCCGTCTGATCACGCGAGATCCGCCCCCAAACACGCCAGTGACGGCCCCCGACACGCGAAACACGGGTTCGATCACGCGAGGTCCGCCTTAGGGCGTGCGGAGCAGGGCGGGCGGGAGGGGACGGGTAGCGACCGGACCCGAGAGCCGGTCGACGTCACAGCCCATCTAGAGGACTAAACGCGGGGAGTGGTGAGGGCCGGCAGGGTCTCGCCGAGGGGGCCGCGGACGACAGCGGTCGCCATGGCGTCGTAGGGCGTTTCGGAGCCGTTGCAGATCACGACGTCGGCTCCGGCGCGCGAGGCCACGCTCACCAGCGAGGCGGCCGGCTGGACGCTCAGCGAGGATCCGGCCACGAGCAGCAGATCGCTTTCGGAGACGGCGGCGCGAGCGGCCCGGAGCAGGTTCCGGTCCAGGTGCTGGCCGAAAGAGACGGTGGCCGACTTCAGGATGCCGCCACACACCTGACAGGGCGGGTCGGTCTCGCCGGCGCGGACGCGCTCCAGAGTCGAGCGCATGTCCCGGTGGTCGTCACAGGACAGGCAGACGGACTCGAACATCGTCCCGTGCAGTTCCAGCACCCGCTCAGGCGAGGAACCCGCCTTCTGGTGCAGCCGGTCGATGTTCTGCGTGACGATGTGCGTCAGCGTTCCGGACTCCTCCAGACGCACGAGAGCCTGGTGCGCGGCGTTCGGCGACGCATCCCAGCCGGGATGCACCAGCCGCGCCTGCCAAGTCCGTTCCCGGACCTCACGGCTTTCTCGGTACGCCCGGAGGTTGGACATCTGTTCCGCGGCCGGATCGCGGGTCCACAGGCCCTGCGGGCCGCGGAAATCGGGGATCCCCGAATCGGTGGAGATACCGGCGCCGGTCAGTGCGACGATCCGGCCGGCGCCGGTGACGAGCGAGCGGGCCTTGCCCAGTTCGGCATCGGGGTCGGTGGTCACCGTCCCATGATGACCGCTACTTGACCGCGCTGCCCGCCTGCCAGTCCGCCCAGGACTTCGACCAGTCGCCGTAGAGGTCCCAGACCGGCAGCTGCGGGCCACCGGAGTTGGTCACCTCGACGACGTCGCCGAGTCCCATGTTCTGGAAGAACCACTGCGCGTTGGCCGCGTTGAGGTTGATGCAGCCGTGCGACACGTTCGCGCTGCCCTGCGAGCCGACGCTGTTCGGGTTCTCGTGGACGAACTCACCGTCGTTGGAGATGCGGAGCGACCACTTCTCGTTCGACTTGTAGTACCCCGGCTGGCCCTGACAGACGCCGTAGGTGCACGAGTCCATCGTGTAATTCTCGTGTTTGTCCGAAATGACGTGCGCGCCCAAATGCGTCGGCGTGGCGTCCTTGCCCATGGAAATGGGCATCGACTTCACCATCTGTCCGTTGTGGAAGATCTGCATCTGCTCGGTGTTGCCGTCGGCCTTTGCGACCCAGGAATCGTGCACCTTGTAGGTTTCGGTGCGGTCGGTCGCGCCGAAGACGCCATTGCCGAAATCGACGCCGTAGATCATCGCCGACACCTTGAGCGTCGTCCCGGCCTTCCAGTACGTCTTGGGCCGGTAATGGACGTTCTTGTCGTCGATCCAGTACCAGGAGCCCTCCTGCTTCGGCGTGGACTCGACCGACAGCTTCTTCTCCACGTCGGCCTTGTTCTTCACCGGCTGGCCGAAGGCGAACACGATCGGCTGTCCGACGCCGACGCCACCGGACGCGACCGCCGCGGGTGCCGGGATCAGGTTCGGGTTCGCCTGCTGCTTGGGGCTCAGAGTGGAGACCCTGCTCTGCTGCTCGACAGGCTTTCCGTTGGCACCCTGGGCATGCGCCACGATCTTGTACGTACTGCCGTAGCCGAGCGGCTCGACGGTCTTCCAGCTGAGGCTGTCGCTCGCCAGCTCGCCCTTCACCTGGTTGCCCTTGTCGGCGTTGCTGACCGTGACGTCGGTCAGCTTGCCGTGCTCGGCCTTGACCACGACCGGGGTCGCCGGATTGACGTTCGTCCCGCCCGCCGGATCGATGGTCACCGAAACCGGGGTCTCGTCCGATCCGGCGTTGCCGCCGGTCGAATTGGGAGTGCCGTTTCCGGTTTCACCCGAGGACGAGCACGCCGAGATCAGCAGTACCGCGGCGAGTATTCCGGCAGTCGAAAGTAATGTCTTCTTGGGAAACATGTAGGTCTCTTTTTACTTCGCTCGATCAGCGGAAAGTTCTCTTTCAAAAGTACGCGACCAAGAAGACGTGAACGATGGCGGATGGTTGCTCGTCACGCCACGACAAGGCCCGGTGCGCCGTAAAGACCTGGGCCATTGACGCTCAATTCACCCAAATAGGTCTTCGCGGCGTCGTAGGCTTCGGCGGTCAGTGCCGTGGTGTGGCTGAAGTCCAGCGGGCTGACCCGCACGGGCTTCGGCCCCGGCACGTAGACCACGGGTACCTCCGCCGCGGCGATCGGAGCTTCCAGCACGGCCTGGTTCCGCATGCTGATCATCGCGGTGAACATCATCACCTCGGCGAAGGTCTGCGGGGTTCCCGGCATCTTGCCGGGGAAGGCGCAGTCGAGGACGACGAGCGACTTCGCGCCCATCGCGAGCGCCTGGCGCATCGGCACGTTGGCGACCAGGCCGCCGTCGTAGAGCATCCGCTCCCCGAACGGCACCGGCGGATAGATCCCCGGAATCGCGCAACTGGCCAGCAGGGGCGCCAGAACGGGCCCTGAGCGGATCAGCAGCGGCTCGGCGGTGTCGACGTCCGTCGCGACGACGCCGAGCGGCAGCGCGAGATCCTCGAACCGGACGCCCTCGCCGATGTGCTCGTCGACGATCGCGGCGAGTCCCGAGTTGGGGAACAGGTTGGTCTTGCTGTGCCGCAGGGTGCGCACCTGGCTGAGCACGCCACCGGGGAACGCCTCGTGCCGCGTCATCCTTGACCAGATCCGGTCCAGCCGGTCGCCCGATTCACCCCCGAGGGCGAGGACGGCGGCGTTCAGCGAACCCACCGACGTGCCGACGACGAGGTCGGGCGTGATCCCCGCTTCCGTGAGGGCCCGCAGCATCCCGACCTGCATGGCGCCGAGGCTGCCGCCACCGCCGAGGACGAAACCGATCGGCTGGGGCAGGTTCAAGGCGGCCATGCCCGGAATCTAGCCTTCGGAGCCGATCTTCGCCGGGGTGGCTTCTTCGGCTGTGACGGCGAGCGCTTTCTTCTTCTTGTAGCGCAGCAGGAAGAACACGGCCACGCCGACGAGCACGCCGACGACGACCAGGCCGCCGGTGTTGAGCGCGCCTTCGACCTTCTTCGCCGCCTCACCGAGGGCGGCGCCGATGCCGATGTGGATGGCCGACCAGCAGGCGGCTCCCGCCGCGGCCGCGGGCAGGAACTTGCGGAACGGCAGGCCCGAGGTCCCGGACGCGGCCGGGGTCAGCGTGCGGATCACCGGGAGGAACCGTGCGAAGAACACCGCCCACGCGCCTCGCCGTTCGAGCACGCCCGTCGCCTTGTCCCAGGCGTCGAGGCCGTACTTGCGGATCAGTTTCGTTTCGCGCAGGCGTGGACCGAAGCGTTTGCCGATCGCGTAGCCGAGCGAGTCGCCCAGCGCGGCGCAGACCGTCACGACCGCCCACAGGGTCAGGAAACGAGAGACCGACGTCGCCGTCGTGGCCGCGACCAGCAGCCCCGATTCGCCGGGCGCGATGAAGCCGAGCCCGATGGTGCATTCGGCGAACACCAGTCCGCCGGTCGCCGCGACCAGTCCCGGTTCCGGGAGTCCCTGCAGCCAGTTCAGAAGATCCGTTACCAACGCCACCAGGTCACTTTACTGATTCGTGACCTGGTGGGTGGCGATGTCGAGGACAGGGTGACCGGAGTCACCGGGCCAGCAGCGAGCTGGCTTCCTGGGCCGCGGTCCCTTCGGCGGCGAGGTGCGCCAGGTTCTCCGACAGCGGTTCGCCGCGGCGGGCCTTCGTCTGCGCGAAGAGACGTCCGGCGCGGTACGAGGACCGGACCAGCGGCCCGGCCATGACGCCGGCGAAGCCCATGGCCTCGGCGGCGTCGGAGTGCTCGACGAACTCCTCGGGCTTGACCCAGCGGTCCACCGGGTGGTGCCGAGGCGAAGGCCGCAGGTACTGGGTGATCGTCAGGATTTCGCAGCCCGCGTCGACGAGGTCCTGCATCGCGGGCGCGACCTCGTCGGGGGTCTCGCCCATGCCGAGGATCAGGTTCGACTTCGTCACCAGGCCGGCTTCGCGGGCCTTGGTGATGACTTCCAGTGACCGCGCGTACCGGAACCCGGGACGGATCCGCTTGAAGATCCGCGGCACCGTCTCCACGTTGTGCGCGAGCACCTCGGGGCGGGAGCCGAACACCTCGGCCAGCTGGTCGGGATCGGCGTTGAAGTCCGGGATCAACAGCTCCACGCCGGTACCCGGGTTCAACGCGTGAATCTGACGCACGGTCTCCGCGTACAACCACGCGCCACCGTCCTCCAGATCATCACGCGCCACACCGGTCACCGTCGAATAGCGCAGGCCCATCGCCTGGACGCTCTCGGCGACCTTGCGAGGCTCCGTGCGGTCCAGCTCGGCGGGCTTGCCCGTGTCGATCTGACAGAAGTCACACCGCCGCGTGCACTGGTCCCCGCCGATCAGGAAGGTGGCCTCACGGTCTTCCCAGCATTCGTAGATGTTGGGACAACCGGCTTCTTCGCAGACGGTGTGGAGGCCTTCGCGGCGCACCAGGCCTTTGAGTTCGGTGAACTCCGGTCCCATCCGGGCGCGCGTCTTGATCCACGACGGCTTCTTTTCGATGGGAGTCTGGGAATTCCGGACCTCGAGCCGCAACAGTTTGCGGCCATCTGGGGCAGCACTCACACCGCCACCCTACGCCCGCCGGAGTAGTGGCCGCCGTTCACGCGGGGTCGGGGGTGACGCCCGTCAACCTGGTGGTCACGTCCCACAACGCGGCGCCGAGCGATTCGCTCCTCGCGGGGGTCAGCGGCCGCACCTTGACCGGGGCGCCGCGAAGTCCGCCGAGCCCGCGCGGCCCGAGATAGTCGCCGCCTTCGACCTCGGGGGAGGTCGCCGCGAACAGCTGCGGAAGCGTGCCCTGGCGGGCGTTCTGCGCGATGAGGAGCTCGCCGATCCGGTTGCCCGCGCCGACGAGCGCGCGCACCACCGGGTTGCGATAGGAACGGGCCATCCCCGAACCGAGACCGGTCCACGTGTAGCCGGGGTGCGCCGCCACACTGACGACGTCCTCGCCCGCGGCGCGCAGCCTGCGGTCGAGTTCGAGCGCGAACACCTGATTGGCGAGTTTCGACTGGCCGTAGGCCGAACCCGGGTTGTACATCCGGCGTTCGAAGTTCGGGTCGGCGATGTCGATGCGCGCGCCTGTCGCGGCGACGCTCGACAAGGTGACGACGCGCGCTTTCGAACCGTTGCGCAGGGACGGCATCAGCAGCCAGGTCAGCACCGCGTGCCCGAGATGGTTCGTGCCGAACTGGGTTTCGAAGCCGTCCTTGGTGTGGCCGCGCGGCGTCGCCATCACACCCGCGTTGTTGACCAGGACGTCGAGCTTGCCGCCCGACAGCTCCTCGACCTTCTTCGCGGCTTCGCGCACCGAATCGAGGTCGGCGAGATCCAGGCGGACGAGTTCGGGCGCTTCCCCGGTCGCGGCCGCGCGCACCTGTTCCAGCGCCTTGGCGCCGCGCTCCGGCGACCGGCAGCCGAGCAGCACGCGGGCCCCCTTGCCCGCGAGCACCTCGGACATGCGCAGCCCGAGCCCCGAGTTCGCGCCCGTGATCAACACGGTGCGGCCGGTTTGATCCGGGATGTCGGCCTCGGTCCAGCGCGCGTGAGCAGCCATGCCGGTCACCTAACTACATCGTCGACGGTGCCGCTACAGCAGGTCAGGCGCTCGGCGCGAGCAGCCGGAGCAGGTGACCCATCGGGCTGCGGCGGCGGGCGGGCTTCGCGTGCCTGCCGTGCCGGAGCAGGGTGGCGAACGCGCTGCCGACCTTGGTGATCTCTTCGGCCGGTTCGTCGCCGTCGGCCAGTCCCGCCGTCAGCGCGAGGGTGCGCAGTTCGGCTTCGTGCGACGGGATCAGCGCCGGGCTCCGCTCGAGGCCCGCGTCGAGAACGGCGCGGAGGGTCTCGTGTTCGGCCGTGGCGCTGTTCCAGGCACGGGTGACGGCTTCGACGCGGTCGAGCGCGAGGTCCTGGTCGGCGTAGTCCGGATCGGTCATCTCGGCGCGGAGGCGACCGGCGAACACCTGGTTCCACTTGTACCGAAGCGCGAGCAGGAGCTCTTCTTCGGTCGCGAAGTACTTGGTGGCGCCAGGGATTTCTTCGAGTGAGATGGCGTCGGACGGGTGGTGACCCGCCTGGCGCAGTGCGGCTTCGAGGATGTCGCGCCGCTGGTAGAAGTCGTTCCAGCTCATGATGTGGGCTCCCCTCCGTGACCCGGTTCATACCGCAGGTTTGCGGCATACTCCCGGTACGGACCTGACAGCAGTCAACATACCATGGGTATGGAGCGGGACCGGCGGCGTAAAGTTGTGAAGGTGGCGACAATGAGGTCAAGGCGGCTGGACTATTCCGAGTCCACCCGGTCGGCGCTCGTCGAGAGTGCCGTGGAGCTGTTCACCAAACGCGGATACGCCGGCACGTCTCTCGACGAGATCGCCAAGCGGGCCAGGGTGACGAAAGGCGCGCTGTACCACCATTTCAGTGGGAAGCAGGCGCTCTTCGAGGCCGCCTTCGACACGGTCGAGAGCCAGGTGTTCGACAGGCTCGAAAAGATCATGAACGGGCCGGACTCGCCGTGGGAACGAGCGCTCGCCGGGCTGCGCGGCTTCCTGCAGAGCTGTCTCGACCCGGCATATCAGCGGATCGCGATCCACGAGGCGCCGGTGGTGATGGGCTGGGAGCGCTGGCGCGAGGCGGAGGAGCGATGCAGCTTCGGCCTGGTCCGCACCGGGATCCAGTCGCTCATCGAGGTCGGCGAGGTCGACGACGTCCCGGTCGACGTCACCGCGCGGCTGCTGTTCGGCGCGCTGTCGAGCGCCGCGATCGAGATCGCTTCGTCTCCCGAGCCGAAGAAGGTCAGCGCCCAGGTCGAAGAGGTCCTGGTGCGGCTGCTCGTCGGCTTCCGCCGTGTTCCGTCCGCCGAGCACGGGAAAGCGAGCTGAGCACTCCGTCTATAGGGTGACGGCGTGGACCTCAGGATCTTTACCGAGCCCCAGCAGGGGGCCAGCTACGAAGACCTGCTCCGGGTGGCCAAGGCCACCGAGGACGCGGGTTACGACGCCTTCTTCCGCAGCGATCACTACCTGAAGATGGGGTCGGCGACCGGGCTTCCGGGGCCGACCGACGCGTGGATCACCCTCGCGGGTCTCGCCCGTGAGACCAGCAGGGTGCGGCTGGGCACGCTCGTCACCGCCGCCACCTTCCGGCATCCGTCGGTGCTCGCGATCTCGGTCGCGCAGGTGGACCAGATGTCCGGTGGCCGCGTCGAACTCGGCCTCGGTTCGGGCTGGTACGACGACGAGCACACCGCGTACGGCCTCGACCTGCCGCCGCTGAAGGAGCGCTTCGACCGTTATGCCGAGCAGCTCGCGGTGGTCACCGGGCTGTGGGAGACGCCGGAAGGGGAGACGTTCTCCTTCGACGGCGAGCACTACAAGCTCGTCGACTCGCCCGGCCTGCCCAAGCCGGCGCAACAGCCCCGGCCTCCGGTGATCATCGGTGGTGGCGGCAAGAAGCGCACTCCGGCGCTCGCCGCCCGCTACGCCGACGAGTTCAACCTGCCGTTCGCGTCCGCGGAAGCCGCCGCCGAGCAGTTCGGCCGCGTCGACGACGCCGCGCGCGAGATCGGGCGCGACCCCAAGGAGATCATCCGCTCGGCCGCGCTCGTCGTCGCCGTGGGACGCGACGAGGCCGAGGTCGCCAAGCGCGCCGGTGTCCTCGGGCGCGAGGTGGGCGAACTGCGGGAGAACGGCCTGGCGGGGACGCCGTCGGAGATCGTCGAGAAGATCGGGGACTGGCGCGAGAAGACCGGGATCACCCGGCTCTACCTGCAGCTGCTGGACCTCTCGGATCTGGACCAGGTCGAGCTGATCGCCTCCGAGGTCGCGCCTCAGCTGGACTGAAGTACATGAAGGCCCCCTTCCTTGCGCCAGGCGCAAGGAAGGGGGCCTTCATGTACTCGGGGTCACTGGATCTCGACGCCGATGCCCAGGATCTTCGCGGGCCAGGAGGTGGTGCGGTAGGACTCCGCACCTGTGGCCGGGATACGCGGTGCAGCTCGCCCAGGCGTACTTCGCCCCGCCGTGGCCGCCGGCTCACCGAAGCGGCGACCGCGATACCGGCCGCCGCCAGAACGCGCGAAACTTGCGCATGACTTCCTCCCAGTACGACCTCCGGCGTTTCCGGCGGCCGTACCGGTGATCTTCGCAGATCTCAGTTCTGCAAGGCGAAAGTGACGCCGGGGGCGGCGGGTGCCTCGGGACGCGGCAACCAGCGCTCGTCGTTCACCGGGAGGTCGCCTTCCAGCGCCGCGAGCACGGCGTCGCGCGCCATCGGCAGCACCGACGCCACGGTGACCTCGCGGTCGAGCTCGTAGGACAGCGACGTCACGCCCGCGTCCCTGATGCCGCACGGGACGATCTTGTCGAAGGCGCCCAGGTCGGCGTTGCAGTTCAGTTCGAAACCGTGCATGGTCACGCCGCGCTGCACGCGGATGCCGATCGCGGCGATCTTCCGCTCCACGCCGCGGTCGTCGGCGGGGATCCACACGCCACTGCGGCCCTCGACCCGGCCGGTGTGCACGCCGAGCTGGTCGCAGACGGTGATCAGGGCTTCTTCGAGACGCCGCACGTAGTGCACGACGTCGATCGGGTCGGCGAGTTTGACGATCGGGTAGCCGACCAGCTGGCCGGGACCGTGCCAGGTGATCTTCCCGCCGCGGTCGACGTCGATCACCGGGGTGCCGTCCGTCGGCCTGTCCTCGGCCTCGGTGCGCTTGCCCGCGGTGTACACCGACGGGTGCTCCAGCAGAAGCATGGTGTCGGGGCCTTCGCCGTCGGCACGGGCGGTCACGTGGCGGCGCTGGAGTTCCCAGGCTTCGGTGTAGTCGATCGTCCCGATCTCGCGGACGTCGACGGGCTCGGTGGCGGCACGGCATGACGTGGTCGAAGAGCTCACCTGAGCGACACTACGCCGGGTCTTCCGGCCGGGGCAGCAGCCCCAGCCCGGCCGCCGAAATCAGGCCCACACCCCCCACCGCGAGCACGGATCCCGCCGTGTCGGTCAGCCAGTGCACACCCAGCACGATGCGGCAAAACGCGCCCACGAGCGTCGCCGCGACGGCGATGGTGATCGCGAGACGCGTCAGATGCGGGCGTGTCCAAGCGCACAGCAATACCGCCACGAATCCCGTGCAGGCGACGGCGACGACGTGCCCGCTCGGATAGCTGGGATCGGGGAATTCGCGGGGCCGGTCCCGATAGAACAGCGGTTTGGCGATCAGGCTGGTCAGGCGGCACAGCACCAGCACGACGGCCAGTTTGACGCACAACGCGGTCAGCTCCCGGCGGCGCAGGGCGAGCACCACCAGCACCGCGCCCAGCGCGAACGGCAGGACCGGGCCGAGCACGTTCGTGACCAGGTCGGCGACGTGCCCGAGGGGCCGGGCGTACTGCCCGCGGAACGTGTCGGCGAGGGCGACGTCCACCGGCGGCGGCCGCCGGTCGACGGACAGCCCGAGGACGACGAAACCGATCAGCAGAACGGTTCCGGCGAGGGTGTACAGGCCGCGCCGCGCGGTCATGTCGCGGCGGCCAGCGCGTCCTCCAGGGTCGGGTGGTGGAACTCGTACCCTGCTTCCTCCAGTGCCTTGGGCATGGCGCGCTGCCCGAACAGCGCCATCTCCTCGGCTGCCTGGCCGAGGGCGATCTTCATGGCGAACCCGGGAACCTGCCAGAACGCCGGCCGGTGCACGGCGTGGCCCAAAGCCTTGGTGAAGGCCGCGTTCGTGGCGGGCTGGGGTCCGGAGAGGTTCACCGCGCCGGACAAGGATTCGTTCTCCAGCGCGAAGACGATCGCGCCGACCTCGTCGTCGAGGGAGATCCACGGCATGTACTGCTTGCCGTCGCCGAGCTTCCCGCCGAGTCCCAGGCGGAACAGTGGGCGCAGGACGTCGAGGAGACCGCCCTTGCGCGCGAGCACCAGCCCGGTGCGGATGCGCACGACACGAGCGCCCGCGGTGGCCGCGGTCTCGGTGGCGCCTTCCCAAGCGGTGCAGAGCTCGGCGAGGAAACCGCGCCCCGCCGGACTCGATTCGTCCACAAGGGACGGTCCGGGGTCGCCGTAGTAGCCGACAGCGGAAGCGTTGACCAGCAAGGGGATTCCGTGTTCGGCGACGGCTTCCGCGAGGACTTCCGTCGGTTCGACCCGGCTGTCGAGCAGGACCTGTTTGCGGGCCGCGCTCCAGCGTCCGGGCAGCAGCGGCGCGCCCGCGAGGTTTACCACGGCGTCGACTCCGTCGAGCGCGCCGTCCGCGATCTCCCCGGCGGGAGGGTCCCAGCGGCGTTCGTCGCTGCTTCGCTCCTCCCGGCGCACCAGGCGGACCACTTCGTGTCCGGAGCCGCGCAACCGCTTCGTCAGGGAGGTGCCGATCAGTCCGCTCGAACCCGCGATCAGAACTCGCATGATCCGATCGTTGCCTATCCGCGATCCGGCCGCACGCTCAGGTTCTTCAGTTGCCCGGCGACGTCGGACGCGGCGGTGAGCAGCACCAGCACCGGGATCGTCGCGGTAGGCCGGAGCCGGTAGCTGCCACGCTTGTCCTGCTCGACGATCCCGGCGCCGGTCAGCGCCTTGAGATGGTGGTACAGCTGGCCCGGCGAGCCGAGTTCGGCGGCCTCTTGCAGGGCGGGGGCGGTCTGCGCGCCCTTCTCGGCCAGCGTCCGCACGAGCGCCACCCGCGCGGTGCTGGACAGGGCCGCGAGCACCTCGACCCGCGGCCCGTCCGCGAACGCCAGCATCGGACCGGGCGTGACGGTGATCGCCCAGTTCACTTCGAGGGGGTCGGTCAGCTCGCCGTGATAGCCGACCAGGCCGCCGGGGCTCGCCGCGGACTCGGCCTGGTGCTGACTGTGCTGACTTTCGAGCGCGGCGACCCGTGCTTCGAGGGCGGCGATCCGGTCGGCGAGCTCAGCGTCCATACCGGATATCTATACCTTCGGTCAGCAGAGCGCTCGCTCCAGGGCGGCGAACCGCGCCGGGTCGGCCAGTGCGGCGATCACCGCGTCGATGAGCGCTGAGGCGTTCGCCGTGTCCTGGTCGCTCACGCCGGTGAGCAGGACGGCCGCCGTGCCCGAACGTCCACCCGGCCAGCGGACCGAAAGCCCGACGGTCAGTGAGCGGGGCAGGCTTCCGGCCTTGAAGAGCACTTCACTCGCCCCGGCGGGCACGCGGTCGGCCAGTGGTCCCGCGAGTATCTCGCGTGCGGGCGCGTACAGGCCCTTCGCGATGCTGCGGTGAAGTGCGAACAGGTCCGAAGCCGACCCCTGGCCATGACCCTTGAACCACCGCCACACGGTTTCGGGGTCGCTCGGCATCTCCGGCCAGCGTCGGAACACTTCGGCGCGGAACGCCGGATCGCGGACGAACCGGCGCGCGACCGCGTCGCCCATCGCCCGGCGGACTGCTGCGGGACTGCCGGGCGGAGGAGCGTACTCCGGCAAGATCAGCATCAAGATCTCGCCGCCGAGGGAGCGGGTGTCGGGCCGTATCCAGCCACCCCGTGCCGCGGCGCGCTGGAGGGCGGGGTCGCCGAGCCGGGTGCGGAGGTAGTCCGTGGCGGCGTTGTCGCTGTAGAAGATCATCGCTTCGGCGAGCCTGGCCAGGGGGACACGCTGCTCGGGATCCTTGGCGATGCCGTAGTCGTCGCAGGGGATGCCCAGCTGGGTGAGTGCCTGGAAATGCGCGCGGCCGTCGCCGACGAACGGGTGGTGGGCGTCCCAGTCGCCGACGCGGATCCGTTCCTTCGGATCGAGCCTGCCCTCGGCGACGGCGACGGCGTACGCGCTGAGGTGCACGACCTTGATCGACGAGGCCATGACGCGCCGGACGTCGGCGTCGCGGGCGGCACGGCGGCCCGCGCCGTCGTCGATCAGGACGGAGACGTCGCGCCGGTGCGCGGCGATCCAGTCGAGCCAGCCCTGTTGTGTCGTCGTGTCCGGCTGGGCCGCGCTCGCCGTTCCCGGCAGCAGCAGCGCGGCCGATCCGGCGGCCGCGCCCGCCAGCAGATGGCGTCTGGTCAGCATGGGCAACACCCTCCCTCTTGTTTTCCGTAATTCCGGAATACTAGAGTCGAGGGTGGGTGTCAACCGCGGGGAAAGGTGAAGGCCCCCGCCCCGCCGAAGCGGGACGAGGGCCTTCACGGACTACCGGAGGATCAGAGACCGAGCTCGTCCTCGAAGTTGCCCTCTTCCAGACGCTGCTTGATCGTCGTGACGAAGCGGCCCGCGTCGGCCCCGTCCACCAGGCGGTGGTCGTAGGTCAGCGGCAGGAACGCCATCGACCGGACGGCGATCGTGTCGTTGCCGTCGGCGTCCGCGATCACGACCGGACGCTTCACGACCGCGCCGGTACCGAGCATGCCGGACTGCGGCTGCACGATGATCGGCGTGTCGAACAGGGCGCCGTTGGAGCCGATGTTCGTGATCGTGAAGGTGCCGCCCGACAGCTCGTCCGGCTTGATCTGGCCCGAACGCGCGCGGCCCGCCAGGTCGGCGATGCGGTGCGCGAGACCGGCGAGGCTCAGCTCGCCCGCGTCGTGGATGACCACCGACAGCAGACCCTTTTCGGTGTCCACCGCGATCCCCAGGTGCACCGCACCGTGGTAGGTGATCTCCTTCGTGTCCTCGTTGTAGGACGCGTTGACGTTCGGGTGCTGCTTGAGCGCCTCGACGGTGGCCTTCGCGAAGAACGGCAGGAACGTCAGGTTGACGCCCTCGCGCTCCTTGAAGGCCGCCTTCGCCCGCTGGCGGAGCTTGGCGATCTTCGTGACGTCCACCTCGTGGACCTGCGTGAGCTGCGCGGAAAGCTGCAGCGACTCGCGGGTCTTCGTGGCGGTGATCTGACGGATCCGGCTGGCCTTCTGCACGGTGCCGCGCAGGGCCGCGAGCTCCGGCGAAACCGCGGCCTTGCGCGGAGCCGACGGGGCGGCGGCGGCCGGGGCGGCGGCAGCGGGCTGCGCGGCGGGAGCCGGGGCGGCCTTCTGCTTGGCTTCGGCGGCCGCGAGCACGTCCTGCTTGCGGATGCGGCCACCGACACCGCTGCCGGTCAGCGACGACAGGTCGATGCCGTGCTCCGAAGCGAGCTTGCGGACCAGCGGCGTGACGTACGGCGCGTTGTCCGAGCCGTTGTCGGTGCTGGCCGCGGCGGGCTTCGGCGCGGGCTGGGCGGCCGGCTTCGGCGCCTCTGCCTTGGGAGCCGGCGCGGGAGCCGCTTCGACCTTGGGCTCGGGCTTCGGTTCCGGCTTGGGCTCCGGCTTCGGCTCGGGCTTGGGTTCCGGCTTCGGCTCGGCGGCCTTCGGGGCCGGGGCGGAACCGGCGGCACCGATCACCGCGAGCACACCGCCGACCTCGACGGTCTCGTCCTCACCGGCGCGGATCTCCAGCACGGTGCCGGCGACCGGCGACGGGACCTCGGTGTCGACCTTGTCCGTGGAGATCTCGAGCAGCGGCTCGTCGACCTCGACGCTGTCGCCGACCTGCTTGAGCCACCGGGTGACGGTGCCCTCGGTGACGCTCTCGCCCAGCTCGGGCAGCTTCACCTCGGTGCCTTCGCCGCCGGAGGCGGGCGCGGTGTCCGGCTGGGACGGCGCGGCGGCCTCTTCCTTCGCGGGCTCCGGCTCCGGCTCGGGCTGCGCCTCTTCGGCGGCGGGCTCGGCGGAACCGGAGGACTCCGGCACCCCGCCGGTCCCGTCGTCGATGACGGCGAGCTCGCCGCCGACCTCGACGGTCTCGTCTTCCTGGGCGCTGATCTTCACGACCTTGCCGGCGACCGGGGACGGGACCTCGGTGTCGACCTTGTCCGTGGAGATCTCGAGCAACGGCTCGTCGACCTCGACGGTGTCGCCCTCCTGCTTCAACCACCGGGTGACGGTGCCCTCGGTGACGCTCTCACCGAGCTCCGGCAACGTGACGGAGTAGGCCATCGTTCGCTGACTCCCTTGATATGTCTTGCTTGGTCTTCTGGTTCTTCGACGGTGAGACGTCAGCTGTGGACGTGCAGCGGCTTGCCCGCCAGGGCGAGGAACGCCTCACCGAGGGCCTCGGTCTGAGTGGGGTGCGCGTGGATGAGCGGGGCCACGTCCTCGGGGAACGCCTCCCAGCTGTAGATCAGCTGCGCTTCGCCGATCAGCTCGCCGACCCGGTCGCCCACCATGTGCACGCCCACGACCGGCCCTTCCGGAGCCTTGATCAGCTTGACCCCACCGGAGGTCTTGAGAATCTGGCTCTTGCCGTTGCCGCCGAGGTCGTAGGTGAAGGTGGTGACGTCGGAGCCGTACTTCTCCTTCGCCTGCGACTCGGTCAGGCCGACCGAAGCGACCTCGGGGTGCGAGTAGGTGACGCGCGGGATGCCGCTCTCGTCGATCACGCGCGGCTCCTGGCCGGCGATCTCTTCCGCGACGAAGATGCCCTGCTGGAACCCGCGGTGCGCGAGCTGCAGACCCGGGACGATGTCACCGACGGCGTAGACGTTCGGCAGGTTGGTGCGCAGGCGGTCGTCGGTGAGGACGAAGCCGCGCTCCATCTTGACGCCGGCCTCCTCGTACCCGTGGCCCGCCGAGTTCGGGCCGCGGCCCACGGCGACCAGCAGCAGGTCGGCTTCCAGCGTCTCGCCGGACTCCAGCGACACGCTCACGCCGTTGTCGTCCTGCTTGGCGCCGGTGAACCGGACGCCGGTCTTGAAGGCGATCTTGCGACGACGGAAAGCGCGTTCGAGCTGCTTGGACGCGTACTCGTCCTCGTTCGGGACCAGGCGGGGCAGCGCCTCCACGATGGTGACGTCGACGCCGAAGGACGCCCAGACGGACGCGAATTCGACACCGATGACACCACCGCCGAGAACGATGGCCTTCTTCGGGATGTAGTCCAGCGAAAGCGCCTGCTCGCTCGCGATGATGCGGCCGCCCAGCTCCAGGCCGGGCAGCGTCTTCGAGTACGAGCCGGTGGCGAGGATGACGTTCTTGCCGGTGTAGCGGGTGCCGTCGACCTCGACGGTCGTGCCGCCGACGAACGTCCCGGTGCCCTCGACGAGGTTCACCTTGTGCGCCTTGGCCAGGCCCTGGAGGCCCTTGTACAGGCGGGAGACGATCCCGTCCTTGTACTTGTTGACCCCGGCGATGTCGATGCCTTCCAGCACGGCCTTGACGCCGAAGGTCTCGGCGTCGCGGGTCTCGTCGGCGACCTCCGCCGCGTGCAGGAGGGCCTTGGTCGGGATGCAGCCTCGGTGGAGGCACGTCCCGCCAAGCTTGTCCTTTTCGATCAGGGTGACGGAAAGGCCCAGCTCGGCCGCGCGGAACGCGGCGGCGTAGCCGCCCGATCCGCCACCCAGGATCACAAGGTCGGCGGAGGTGTCGGTCACTTCAATAACTCCTCGGCAAGCGGTAGGGGTGGTGCTCTGGCGCCGCTCCGCGCGGTATACGCGCGCGCGGACACTTGCCATCTTGTCACTACGTGTGGAGAGCCTGCGACCTAGGCCGCGTCCTGTGACCCACGGGACACGGCCCGCGCGGACCGCCACGCTGAGCACACGCCCGCGTCGGGATAATGGACATCGGACGCGAATGGGAAGTGAGGTGGTCGGAGTGGGTCTGTTCGACTCGCTGCGCCGGCGCTCTAAAGGCGGGCAAAAGCCCGGTACGCTGCGGAAAGCCTCTTCAACCGACTTCAAGCATCTCGAGGAGTGGGCCGCCTCACGGACCGGTGTCGAGGCCTATGTGGAGCCGAAGACCAACGTCACCGAGACCACGGTCGTCCTCATCGCCCATGACGGTGAGTGGACGCGGCGCCGGATCGAGAGCCTGGACGCGGCGCAGCAGTTCGGTCACAAACGGTCGATCCCCGTGTACGAGGTCGCGAGGGTCGGTTACCCGAAGCGGATGCGCGAGTACACCGAGCGGAAGAAGCGCGGCGAAGCCTGAGGCGGTCAGAGGTCGATCTCGCCGACGTGCTGTCCGTCGTGGACGGTGCCGGTGTCGCGGAAGCCGAGCCGCAGGTAGAACGCCTCCGGGCTGTGCTCGCCCGGGACCCAGAGGGTCGTGGCCCGGTGTCGGCCGCGGCGCCGCGCCTCGTCCAGGACGGTCTCGACGGCGAAACGGCCGTAGCCCTTGCCTTGCCGTCCGGCCGCGACATTGAGCCGCCAGATCCCGCAGCGGAAGTAGTCGATCGGGCAGTCCGGGTCGAACGCGCCCATCACGAACCCGACCGGTTCGCCGTCGTCGAGGATCAGGCGCGGCCAGGCGACTTCGGGCTGCGCGTAGGCCTCGGCGAGTGACCGGGCCACGGGAGCCACGTAGGACTCCTGATGCGGTTCGACGGTGATCGAGCAGGCGGCGCCGACGTTGTCCCGGGTGATCTTCGCGAGCGTGAGATCGGTCATGGTCGCGAAGCTAGCGACGCGCCCCGACGGATTTCACGCGGATTGGGCCAAAAGGAGCAAGTGGCGCTCCAGCAGCGCGCGGAACGTCGGATGGACGGTCGTGCCGAGCGCGGGGTCGATCTCGACCGTCCGCCACCGCTCTCCGGCGGCCGTCAGCAGCACGACGGCCGGATCCGAGATCACGACGACACCGCCTTCCGCGCGGAGTTCCGCCGTTCCGAGCAGCCGGGGGAAGACGACGTCGGCGGGCAGGCCGTCGCAGGTCCGGAGGAACTCGCGGTAGTCGTCGGGCAGCCGGAGCCCGAGCCGCGCCTCGGCCGCGCCGATGGTGCGGGGGGACGCCGCCGGGGGCGCGGTGCCACCACCGCGAAGCCGGAGGACGCCGTCGACGATGTCGCGCCAAGAGCCGGTGTCGGGCGGGTAGCGCTCGTAAAGTGCCGCGACCAGCGCCCCGGCGCACAAGCCGGACCAAGCGCCGAGCCCGAGCGGGTCCGCGCCGCCGGCGAGCCTCGGCGCGAGCCGCCGGGTCGCCGCCAGCACGGCGACGTCCGGACGGCTCTGTCGCGACGCGATTTCGGCCCAGGCCTCCAGATCGCCCCGCGCGACGGCCTCGCGCAACCGATCGGGCCGCGACGGCCCGAGGTGCGAGACGACCTCGCCGATCGGGGAGTCGCCGAGCAGGCCGTCGAGATCGGACACCCGCCGGGCGAGGTACTCGTCGTGGGCGCGTTCCTCGGCGTCGAGATCGAGCGGGATCATCGCCGCGGCCCACTCCGGATGCGCCCCTCGCGCTTCGAAGAGCATCGCCCACGCGCGGGCCCGCACCGCGCCCGGGACCAGCGTCGTGACGGGACGCTCGGTGAGCGCGTGCCAATGCGTGACCAGCCTGTCGGCTTCGGCCAGGTCGCCGGACGCGGCGAACAGCAGCGCCGCGTGCCCGATCCGGTCGTCGAGCGTCGCCTCGTCGCCGCTGAGCACGTCCTTGATCGCGTCTTCGAGATACGCGTCCTTGTCCACGGCACCGACCCTGCCATACCGGGCGACCCGGCGGCCGTGAAGCGCGTGAAGGCCCCCTTCCCTCGGCTCAGCCGAGGGAAGGGGGCCTTCACGCGCGAAAGAGATCAGCCGTTGGCGGCGATGTCCGCGAGGAGCGCGGCGATGGTGCGGACCGGGACGCCGGTGCCGCCCTTGCCGGTGTAGCCCCACGGTCCGGCGGTGTTGAACGACGGGCCCGCGATGTCGATGTGCGCCCAGGGCAGGCCCTCCGCGACGAACTCGCGCAGGAAGATGCCCGCGGCGAGCATGCCGCCCCAGCGGTGCCCGGTCACGTTCGCGAGGTCGGCGAGACGCGAGTCGAGGTCGGCGCGCAGCTCCTCCGGCAGCGGCATGGCCCAGCCGCCCTCACCGGTCGCCTGCGCGATCGACGCGACACGATCGCGGAACTCGTCCGAGCCCATGACGCCCGCGGTGCGGTTGCCGAGCGCGACGACCTGCGCGCCGGTCAGGGTCGAGGTCTCGATCAGGTAGTCGGGGTTCTCCTCGCCCGCGCGCACCATCGCGTCGGCCAGCACGAGACGGCCTTCGGCGTCGGTGTTGAGCACCTCGACGGTCTTGCCGCCGTACATGCTGAGCACGTCGCCCGGCCGGTACGAGGTGGCCGAGGGCAGGTTCTCCGCCAGCGGGATGTGCGCGACGACCTCGAGCGGGTACTTCAGCTTCGCGGCCAGCACCACGGAGGCGAGCACGGCGGCCGCGCCCGACATGTCCGAGGTCATGTGGTCCATGTTCGCGGCGGGCTTGATCGAAATGCCGCCCGAGTCGAAGGTGATGCCCTTGCCGACCAGCGCGACCTTCTTCGACGCCTTCGCCGGCTTGTAGGCGACGCGCAGCAGGCGCGGCTGCCGCGACGAACCGCCGCCGACGCCGAGGATGCCGCCGAAGCCCTTGCGCTTGAGGGCCTTCTCGTCGAGGACCTCGAAGTCGAGGCCGCTCGCCTCGGCCAGCGTCTTCGCGCGGTCGGCGAAGGAGGCCGGGAACAGGTCGTTCGGCGGGGTGTTGATCAGGTCGCGGGCGATGATGACCGACTCCGCGATGAAGGTGGCGGCCTTCAGCGTCGCCTTGTGGTCCTTGGCGGTGCCCTCTTCGGGGCTCACGAAGTCGACCTTCGCGACCGGGCCGTCGCCCTTCTCCGAGCGGTACTCGGTGAAGTCGTAGGCGCCGAGCGCGGTGCCCTCGACGGCGGCCTGCAGGTCGATCGCCGACAGCGTGACGAACGCGCGGTCGGTTCCGCTCAGCGCCCGCGCGGCGGCACCGGCGCCCCGGCGGACCTGCTCGGCGGTGACGCCGTCCGCGCCCGCCTTGCCGAGGCCGACGGCCAGGACCACACCGGCGGACAGCTTGCCCAGCGTCGGTACCTTGACGACCTCGTCGGCCTTGCCGGAGGCGCCGAGGGTGCCGAGGACCTCGGCGAGCTTGCCGTCGAAGGCGGCATCGGCGACGGAGGAGCCGGCGGCGAGCGCCAGGCCGTCTTCGCCCTGCAGAGTTCCGATGACGACGACGTCGGCGCGCGTCTTGGCCAGCGCCGCTTCGGCGTTCTCGGTCAGGGCAAGCTTCGGCACGGTCACTTCTGGCTCCTCGCGCGTTCGCGGTGGTACCGGGCGGCCGCCCGGTTGGATCGTGAGCCATGCTAATGACAGCGGGACCTGGGGGAACAGCGGGGCCGACCGGGTCACTCGGTGTACAGGAAGGGAGACGGCGTGCGGCTGGCGGGCGGTCTGCTCATCGCACTCGCGGTGGGCACCTCCGGAGCGGACTATTGGGTACTCCTCGCCGCCGTGGTCGCGGTCGTCCTCGCCGTCGCGGCCGAGGCATTGCTGCCGCCGGTGGGGGACACCCGGCCCGAGCGGATCGCGGGTGCCGTTTCGCGGTTGGGCCTGGTCGTGGTCTTCGTGACGACGTTCGGGCAGTACGTCTTCCCCTCCGCGCCGGGTGCCGCCGCCGCGGTGTTCGCCGTGGTGGCGGCCGTCGCCGACCTGGCCGGGGTCCGTCTCGGTGACTACGCCGCCCGCTGGGTCACCGGCCTGCTGCTGGTCGCGGCCGCGTCCCTGATCGCGATCTGCGTCGGCATCCCGCCTCTGGCCCAGTTCATCGCGCCGGATCCGCCGTCCGTGCCCGGTCTCGGCCTCGCCGTGCTGGTACTGCTGCCGTTCCTGCTGCCCCGGCGTCCCGGCGCGGGCCGCGCGGCCATGGTGGGCGCGGTGGCCGTGGCGATCATCGCCGTCGCCCTCTACCAGCTGGGACCGATCCGGCTGGGGCTTTCGGCGACGTCGTTCCGCGAGCTGCTGGCCGCGGCCGACGCGGTCTCGCTGCTCCCGGTGCTGCCCGTGGTGGTCGCCGTGGCGACCGTGCCCGTCGCGGTCGACGCCTTCACCGACGGCCGGGAGCGGCTTTCCCCGGAACGTCCGAAGACGACACTCGCTTGTGGACTGATCGTGGCCGTCGCCGCCGCCTTCGCTGGGCCGGTCGTGGCCCTCGGGCTCGCGGGAGTGGGAACGCTCGCCGAACTGGTTCTGCGGGTCCGCGCCCGTCGGTACCGTTCGAGGAGTGACCGTTCAAGGCGTGCATGATCCTCTCTGGACCCCGGGCGACACGGTCGTCGAGCGGTTCCTGCGACCGGACGGCTCGATCGGCCAGCATCACCCGCTGCGTGTCATCGCCGACGACGGCACCGTGCTGCTCGGCTGGCTCCCCGCGGACACCCCGATCATCGGCAGCAGGCTCGCCGACGGGCGGCTCTTCCGCGAGGCGCCGCTCCAGGAGCGGTTCCGGGTGCCGCGGGTGCGGGTGGCCGATTTCTGGCGCGACACCTCGACGCTGCGCCGGATCGCCGACGACGAATGGTCGTCGGTCTGGTGGTTCTTCGATGCCGCCGGCCGCTTCCTGAACTGGTACGTCAACCTCGAGGTCCCGCTCGGGCGCACGCTATCGGGGCCGGACCGGATCGACGGCATCCTCGACGTCGCCGTCGAGCCCGGCGGACGCTGGCAGTGGAAGGACGAGGACGAGGCAGAAGAGGCCGTCCTGGCGGGCCGCATCACCGCCGGCCAGCTCGAACGATTGCGTGCGGAGGGGGAGCGGATCGGCGCGCTCGCGGCGGCCGGGCGGTTCCCCTTCGACGGCACGTGGACCGACTTCCGGCCGGACCCGGACTGGCCCGCGCCCGGCCTTCCCGACGGGTTGCTCTAGCCCGCGACGAGGAACAGCAGCAGCGCGAGCGCGATGTTGATCACCGCGAGGACGACCACCGACTTGGTGGACAGCTCGCGCGGGAAAACCTTGCCGTGGATGTGGCGCCACCAGAAGACGCCGAAGCCGCCGCCGACCAGACCGAGGAACGCGCCGAAGCCGCTGCTCAGCAGCGCCCAGCCGTCCATCATCAGCAGGCCGACGCCGAAGGTCAGCAGTACCGCCGTCAGGAAGGTCTTGACGTCGGCCCCCGCGCCGGGGGTGGCGGGCTGGGCCGGATGGGCGGGCTGCATCTGGTTGTACGTCACGCCGCCATCCTAGGGGCGCGAGGCCCCGCGTGTTCGTCGTGACGGACAGTTCGAAGGCGGTAAAGATATGCGGACGTCCGACTAACGTGGGTCCGACCAAGCGTTATCGTCTAACCATGACGACCTCGACGCAGTTCACCCACCTCCCGCACCCGAGCCCCGCGAGCCCGGAACGCGTCGCGGACGTATTGGCCGCACCCGGTTTCGGGCTGCACTTCACCGATCACATGGTGACCGTGAAGTGGAGCGCCGAGAAGGGCTGGCACGACGCGACCGTCGGGCCGTACGCGCCGTTGACGCTCGACCCGGCGACCTCTGTGCTGCACTACGGCCAGGCGATCTTCGAGGGCCTCAAAGCCTACCGCCAGCCCGACGGCACGATCGCGGCGTTCCGGCCCGACGCGAACGCGATCCGGTTCCGCAACTCGGCCGAGCGCCTCGCCATGCCGCAGCTGCCGGTCGAGGTCTTCCTCGACTCGATCCGCGAGCTCCTCGCGGTCGACAGCCGCTGGGTGCCGACGAAGCCGGGCGAGTCGCTGTACCTGCGGCCGTTCATGATCTCCACCGAAGCCGGGCTCGGCGTCAACCGGCCCGCCAACGAGTACCTCTACGCGCTGATCGGCTCGCCCGCCGGCTCGTACTTCTCCGGCGGCGTCAAGCCGGTCAAGGTGTGGCTCTCGACCGAGTACGTGCGGGCGGTCCCCGGCGGCACCGGCGAGGCGAAGTGCGCCGGTAACTACGCGGCGTCGTTCCTCGCGCAGGCGCAGGCCGTGGACAAGGGCTGCGACCAGGTCGTGTGGCTCGACGCGGTCGAGCGGCGCTGGATCGAAGAGATGGGCGGGATGAACCTGTTCTTCGTCTTCGGTTCCGGTGACGAGGCCCGCGTCGTGACCCCGGAGCTGACCGGGTCGCTGCTGCCGGGCGTGACCCGCAAGTCGCTGCTGGAACTGGCGAAGTCGTTCGGGCACCAGGTCGAGGAGCGGCGCATCTCCACCGACGAGTGGGAGAAGTCGGCGGCTTCGGGCGAGCTGACCGAGGTGTTCGCCTGCGGGACCGCGGCGGTCATCACCCCGGTCGGGCACGTGAAGCACGCGGGCGGCGAGTTCTCCGTCGCCGGCGGGCAGCCGGGTGAGCTGACGATGAAGCTGCGCGGCGCGCTGACCGGGATCCAGGAGGGCACCCGGCCCGCTCCGGAAGGCTGGATGTACCCGCTGAGCTGAGTTCGTACCTGAAGGCCCCCTTGCTCGCGCCAGACGCAAGCAAGGGGGCCTTCAGGACGTTCGAGTGGCGAGAGCTGCGCAGCCGGAGGGAGGCACCAGGTCGCGTCGCCTCGGTCGTCACTCGAGTCCCGGCCAGACCGAAGGACGCCCGAGCCGCCCGGCAAAGTCCGTGAAGGCCTCCTTGAGGGACCCAGAGTCCCTCAAGGAGGCCTTCACGGACTTGGCACCTGACACGCCACCTGTGCCCTACCTCTCAAGAACCGCCCTCGCGAGACGCGACACTGAGTGGTGGTGAGCGGACGCCGTGTTCGTTCATCACCAGGTCAACCGCCGTTGGCCCACCGGCCGTGGCCGCGGGATAGAACCGCGCCATGACCGCTTCCCACCACAACCGCCGCACGCTGCTCAAAGCCGGATTGACCGGTGCCGGAGCCGTCGCGGGCGGGCTGCTCCTCCCCGGGATCGCGACCGCGAACCCGGCCCCGCTGATCCGCCGCGACCGTCCGGTGCTCACCCACGGTGTCCAGTCCGGCGACGTGACCCCCGGCTCCGGCATCGTCTGGTCGCGCGCCGACCGGCCTTCGCGGCTGATCGTGGAGGTCTCCAGGGACCCCTCGTTCCGGCACGCGCGCCGCGTGCGCGGGCCGGTGATGAGCCCGGAGACCGGCGGGACCGGCAAGGTCCGCGTCGCCGGTCTGCTGCCGGGCACCGAGGTCCACTACCGCGTGACCGCCGAATCCCTCGACGGCCGGACGTCCAGCGAGGCCGTCACCGGCCGGTTCGCCACGGCGCCGGTCGGCCGTTCGGACGTCCGTCTGGTGTGGTCCGGTGACGTCGCCGGGCAGAACTGGGGCATCAATCCCGAACTCGGCGGGATGACGATCTACCGCGCGATGGCCGATCGCCGTCCCGACCTGTTCCTCCACTGTGGAGACACGGTCTACGCCGACGCGCCGCTCACCGAGACCGTCGCGCTGCCCGGCGGCCGAGTGTGGCGCAACATCGTCACGCCGGAGAAGTCGAAGGTCGCCGAGACGCTCGACGAGTACCGCGGCCAGTTCGCCTACAACCTCCTCGACGAAAACCTCAAGCGCTTCACCGCGAACGTGCCCGCCTATGTCCAGTGGGACGACCACGAGGTCGTCAACAACTGGTACCCGGGGGAGATCCTCGACGACCGCCCCGAATACACGGAGAAGCGCGTCGACGTGCTCGCCGCGCGGGCGTTCCAGGCGTTCCACGAATGGCACCCGATCGACCGGCGCCAGGCCGTCGACGGCCGCGTCCACCGCACTTTCCGGTACGGCTCCCGCGCCGAGGTCTTCGTGCTGGACATGCGGACCTACAAGGACGCCAACACCGCGGACCAGACCAAACCCGGCCGCATCCTGGGCGACCGTCAGGCGCGCTGGCTCGTCGACGCGCTCGACCGCAGCACCGCCACCTGGAAGATCGTCCAGGCCGACCTCCCGATCGGCCTCACCGTCCCAGACGGCAAGGGCATCGAAGGCGTCGCCAACGGCCTGCCCGGCGCGCCCGGCGGCCGCGAGACCGAACTCGCCTGGGTGCTGCGGGAGATCTCGCGGCGCCGGGTGCGCAACGTCGTCTGGCTGACCGCCGACGTGCACTACACCGCGGCGCACCACTACTCGCCGGATCGCGCTTCCTTCACCGACTTCGACCCGTTCTGGGAGTTCGTCTCCGGTCCGCTCAACGCCGGCGCGTTCGGCCCGAACACGCTCGACCCGACCTTCGGGCCGGAAGCGGTGTTCGTGCACGCCCCGCCCGCCGCGAACACCTCGCCCGCCGACGGCTTCCAGCACTTCGGCGAGGTGAACATCGACGGGCGGAGCGGCGCGCTCACGGTCGACTTGCGGGACGCTACGGGCGCCTCGCTGTGGTCGAAGACCCTTCAGCCCCAGCGCTGATCAAGGCCGGCTGAGCAGTTCGGTCAGGACCGCGATGCTGCGATCGCCGTGCCCGGCCTCGGCGGCCCGCCGCACGAGGTCGTGCATCGGCCGTTGCCACTCGACGTCGACGCCTTCCTCGGCCAGTTCGAGGTCGGCGGCGGCGCCGGCGTGGAAGATGTCCACCGAGGCGGCGGGGTCGGAGTAGTCGCCGCTGTCGATCTCCTTGGCGTACACCGGAAGCACCGAGATGATCATCTCGAACCACTTGGTCGCGTACGGCAGGAGCGTTTCGGCTTCGAGTCCGCGCGACCGCAGCGCGGCGGCACCTTGGAAGAACCCGACCAGTGCGGGCAACAGGGTGCCGCCGACGGCCATTTCGTACAGCGCCGCGAGATCGGCCTCCTCACCGAGATGGACGGTGTCGCTGCCGAGCACCCGCAACGTGTCCCGGTGTTCGTCGAACACCGTCTTGTCGCCGCCGTAGTACAGCAGCGTGTCCGGCGCGCCGACGGCCGACGGCACGTTCTTGACCGCGCCGTCGAGGAACCGCGCGCCGCGACCGGTCGCCCATTCCGTCATCCGGCGCGCTCCCACCGGGGAACCGCTGTTCAAGGTGACCAAAGCGCGTCCGGTCAGGGAGGCGGGTCCCAAGGCCGCGCGTGTGTCCTCGTAGGTGGTCAGGCAGGCGATGGTCAACGGACTCGCCCGCACGGCTTCATCGGCCGTCGCGGCCCGGCGCGCCCCCAGCGCGACAAGGGGATCGGCCTTCGAAGCCGTCCTGTTCCACACCGTGGTCGGATGCCCGGCCGCGAGGAAGGCCCGTGCCAGGGCCGCGCCCATCGAACCGAGTCCGACGACGGTCACCGGCTTTTTCGGCATTTTTCGCTCCAGTCAAAGGAAATCTTCGGGATGACTCCATGCTGGGACGTCGCGTACATTCGATCAAGTACCTACTATTTTGCCGGGTACCGACAAAAAGGTCAGTGATCCGATGGTCAGGAATCGCACGTTCACCTGCGGCCTCGACGCCGCGATCGCCGTCATGGGCGGCAAGTGGAAAGGTCTCATCCTGTTCGCCCTCCAGGACGGGCCCGTGCGTTTCGGGGAGCTGCGGCGCGCGGTCCCCGGTATCAGCGAACGGGTGCTGATCCTGCAACTGCGCGAGATGGAGACCACCGGACTGCTGCATCGCGAGGTGTACCACCAGGTCCCGCCGAAGGTGGAGTACTCGCTGACGGAATTCGGCGACTCGCTCAACACCGCGATGGCCGCGCTGGGGGAGTGGGGCGAGGAGCACCTCGAGCGCATCGAGGCCATTCCCTGGTCCGACGTGAAGTGAGCGGTGAAGCACCCAGTAGGCTCCGGGCGAATAGCACGAATCCCACCCAAGGAGAAATACCGCCGTGACTGAACGCACGCTGGTCCTCGTCAAGCCCGATGGCGTCGCGCGCGGCCTCGTCGGCGAGGTCATCGCTCGCATCGAGCGCAAGGGCCTGAAGCTCGCCGCCCTCGAACTGCGCACCGTCGAACGCTCGGTCGCCGAGGAGCACTACGCCGAGCACAAGGAGCGCCCGTTCTTCGGTGACCTCCTCGAGTTCATCACCTCGGGCCCGCTGGTCGCTATCGCCGTCGAAGGCCCGCGCGCCATCGCCGCGTTCCGCCAGCTCGCCGGCGGCACCGACCCGGTCGAGAAGGCCACCCCGGGCACCCTGCGCGGCGACTTCGCGCTGGAGACCCAGTACAACCTGGTGCACGGTTCGGACTCCCCGGAGTCGGCCGAGCGCGAGCTCAAGCTCTGGTTCCCCGAGGTCTGACACACTCGTGGGTGGCGCGGGAAGACCGCGTCACCCACGGATCTGGGGGTTGTCGATGACACCGGACGAGTACCTGGCACGACTGCGGGAACTCACCACCGGTTTCGCGCGGGTCGCGCGCACCGGGGACCACGCCGCGCCCGTCCCGTGCTGCGGCGACTGGTGTCTGCGTGACCTGGTCGTCCATCTCGGCAACGTCCACCGCTGGGCGACGGAGATCGTCCGGACCGGGGAACCCGCGCCGCAGGACTTCGCCGTCGAACCGGGCGCGGATCTCGCCGCCTGGTACGCCGAATGCGCGGACGGCCTCGTCGAGGCTATGCGCGCGGCGTCCCCCGAAGACGGCGCCTGGAACTTCACCGCCGCCGCCAAGACCAAGGCCTTCTGGTTCCGCCGCCAGGTCCACGAGACCGCGGTGCATCTGCTCGACGCGCACCGCGCGGCGGGAACCGGGCACTCCCTCGACCCGTTCGTCGCCGCCGACGGCGTGGACGAGGTCCTCGTCGGCATGCTGCCGAAGGTGAAACGCTGGCACACCCCGCCCGCCGTCACCGTTCCGTTGCTGCTGAAGACATCCGACACCGGACACGCCTGGTTGATCACACCGCCGGGCGAAAACGACGTTCCCGGCTCGCGGCAGGCGGATCCCGCCGAAGCGGCGGGCGCCGTCGTCGAAGGGCCCGCGGAAGCGCTGGACTTGCTGCTGTGGCAACGGATCGAGCTCGACGGATCGGGTCTCGGGATCACCGGTGACGTCGCCGCTGCGGAAACCTTCCTCGCGGGGCCTTTCACTCCCTGACCTTCGCGCCCTACGCCGTTCGGTTCACGTTCACCTCCGGGTCTTCTCCTGGCGGTTCGCGTCCGCTGTGCTGAGCTGAGCCGTCTGTCACTCGATCGTGGGGTTTTTCGTGAGAAGATCACGCTTGTTGTTGCTCGCTGCCCTGCTGCCCGGACTGGTCGTCGCCGCGCCGGTGCACGCCGATCCGCTGACCGCTCCGCTCGGTCCGGCGCCCGTCGAAGCCGCCCCTGAGGGCTCGTCGGCGAAGGAGGGCCCGTCCGCGTACGCCGTGGCCGCGCCCGACGACGGTCTCGTCACCACCAGCGCGACTTCGCGCGTGGCACCGGGGCTGAGCCTGACCGAGTTCGACCGATACGACCCGGCGGGCTGGATCCGCGGCGACACCCTCGCCGTCGACCTGACCAGCAAGACGCTCAAGCCGACCTACCTCAGCCCCGGCACGGTTTCCGCGCGGACGCCGCTCTCGCAGCAGGTCGCCAAGGCGGGCGCGGTCGCCGGGGTCAACGGGGACTTCTTCGACATCAACGCCAGCGGCGCGCCGATCGGCGTCGGCGTCGACGCCGGGAAACTCCAGACGGCGCCCGCGCGCGGCCACAACCTGACCGCGTCGATCACCGAAGAAGGCAAGGCGCGGCTCGCGGAGGTGTTCCTCGACGCGTCGATCACCTTGCCCGACGGCAAGGTCGCGCCCGCGACGAACTTCAACAGCCCCGTGCTGAGCGGCGGCGCGATCGGCGTCTACACGCCGCTGTGGGGCGCGGCTTCACGGCGGACCTCGGTCGCCGGCGCGCAGCGTGTCGTCGAGATCGAGCTTCGCGACGGGGTCGTCACGCAGGTGCGGCCGCAGCCCGCGGACGGCCCGATCGCCGCCGGGAGCACGGTCCTGCTCGCTCGTGACGGCGGCGTGGACACGCTGTCCGGCCTGAAGACCGGCGACCGGGTCGGCGTCGCGTACGCGCCGAAGAGCGACGCGGGCAAGCTGTCCGTCTCGGTCGGCGGCAACGTCGTCCTGCTGCGCGACGGCGCGATCCAGCCGGTCGACAACGTCGCCATGCACCCGCGGACAGCGGTCGGGTTCTCCGCCGACGGCACGAAGATGTGGCTGGCGACGGTCGACGGCCGCCAGGCGGACAGCCGCGGCATGACCGAACTCGAACTCGCCCGCCACATGAAGTCGCTCGGCGCGGACGACGCCATCAACCTCGACGGCGGCGGCTCCTCGACCATGCTCGCCCGCGAGGAGGGCGAGAAGGCGCCGCTGGTGCGCAACTCGCCGTCGGACGGCGGGGAACGCCTGGTGCCCAACGGGCTCGGCGTCGCGACCGTGCCCGGCAGCGGACGCTTGACCGGGTTCTCGCCGCGTCCGGCGCGGAACACCACCGACGCGACGCGCGTGCTTTCCGGGCTGACGCGGAAACTCGTCGCCGGGGGCCACGACGAGACCGGCGCCGCCGTCGACGGCAAGGCCCAGTGGCTCAGCACCAATCCCTTCCGCGGCACCGTGACCGACGGCGTCTTCACCGCGCACACCGACCGGTTCCGGCCGGACGCGCCCGCGAACGTCGACGTCCTGGCGCGGCACGGCGGCGTCCTGGGCAAGACGACGCTGAACGTCCTCGGCTCGCCGGTCCGGCTGGGCACCAGCACCGAGCAGGTCGCGCTGTCCGGCGAAGGCGCGAAGAGCACCTTCAAGGTCTTCGGGTACGACGCCGACGGTTACGGCACGTGGGTCGAGCCCGACGACGTGAAACTCGATTACGACCACGCGGTGGTGCGGATCGAGCCGTCCGGCGACGGGTTCGCGGTCACCGCGCTGAAGGCCTCCGGCGCTTCGGCGATCACCGCCACGGCCGGCGGGAAGGTGACGCATCTGGCGGCGTCGGTCGGCACGGAATCCCGCGTGGCGGCGTCTTTGGACGGTCCGGCGGGCTGGTCCGCCAGCGTCTTCCCGGCCGTCGTCGGCGCCGCGCTTTCCGAGGCGCCCGGCCGGGACGGCGGACGCGGTCTGGCGCTGGACTACCGGCTGACCGGGACCAACGCCACGCGCGCGGCGTACATCAACTCGGCGGCGCCGATCGCGGTGCCGCCCGGCACCCAGCGCGTCGGCCTGTGGGTCAACGGCGACGCCAAGGGCGCCTGGCTGCGGGCGGAACTCCGCGACGCCGCCAACGTTCCGTCCATTGTGGACCTTTCGCTGAGCGTCGACTGGACGGGCTGGCGCTATGTCCGCGCCGCGATCCCGGCCGGGCTCCCGGACGGGCAGCGGCTGACGAAGTTCTACGCCGTCGAGAACGTCCCGGACCAGCAGTACGAAGGGCGGCTGGTCTTCGACGACCTCACCTTCGAGGTCGCTCCCGCGGCCTCCGTCCCGGCCGATCCCGCCCCGCGCGACCCGGCGCTGATCACCGACGGCGTCGCGACCGGCGGCCTGCGGATCGCCGTGGTCAGCGACGCGCAGTTCACCGCCGACCAGCCGGACGGCCCGCTGGTCGCCCAGGCCCGGCGCGCGCTGCGCGAGGCGGTCGCGGCGAAACCGGATCTCGTGCTGATCAACGGCGACTTCGTCGACCGCGGCACGGCCGCCGATTTCGTGCTCGCGAAGTCGGTCATCGACCAGGAACTGGCAGGCAAGGCGCCCTGGTACTACGTTCCGGGCAACCACGAGGCCGACGGCGGACACGGGATCACGGAGTTCCAGGCGGCGTTCGGGGAGACGCATCGCGTCGTCGACGTCGCCGGGATCAGGCTGGTGCTGATGGACTCCTCGCGCGGTTCGCTGCGCGCGGGCGGGTTCGACCAGATCCGGATGCTGCGCGAGGCGCTGGACGGCGCCAAGGCCGACCGGCGCGTCCGCGGTGTGGTCGTCGCGATGCACCATCCGGTCAAGGACCCCAGTCCCACCGGGAACTCCCAGCTGGCCGACCGCAAGGAAGCCGCCATGCTGACCGGCTGGCTGACCGCCTTCGAACGCGAGTCCGGCAAGCAGGCGGCCGCGATCGCCTCGCACGCCGGCGTGTTCAACCTGTCGCGCGTCGACGGCGTGCCGTACCTGGTGAACGGCAACTCCGGGAAGTCGCCCGCCGCGGCGCCCGGTGACGGCGGGTTCGTCGGCTGGACGATGGTCCGGTTCGAGCCGGGGGACAAGGCGCAGCCGGTGCGGTTCGAGACACGGCCGAACGTGGACTCGCTGGCGATCTCCGGGCCCTCGTCGCTGGCGCGTGGCGAGAAGGCGGACATCCGGGCCGTGGTGACGCAGGGAGCGCGTCAGGTGCCGGTTTCGTACCCGGTCAGCGCGGACTGGAAGGGCGGCTGGGGCACGCACGTCGCCGACGGCTTCCTGCCCGCGATGCCGTGGGACGTCGCGTCGTTCGACCCGGCGACCGGGGCGCTGACCGCGCTGCGGCCGGGGACGGCGAACCTTTCGGTCACCGTCAACGGCGTGACGCGGACCCTGTCGGTCGCGGTGCGCTGAGCCACTGGGGGTAAGGCAAAGGGTGGCGTGGTCTCGGTGACATCGGGAACAGGGACCGGAGAAAGCCGTCCCGGCGGAAGGCGATGACCTACCCCAGTCCGTGAAGGCCTCCTTCCCTACCCTGAAAGCAGGGAAGGAGGCCTTCACGGACTTTGCCATCCGCCTGACACCTTGGCTTTCGGCCCAATGGAACTCGGAACGCCACTCAGGACCCCCTGTACCGAAGGTCCTTCAGTCCACGAGCGTCAGGCGGCTTCGTGCGCCTCTTCGGCCGACCCGGGCAGCGCCGGACCCCGCGGCGGGATCGCGTCCGCGGCGGCCGGATCGACCTTCCGCACCGAACCGTCGGCCGCGCTCTGCGCGATCGCGATCATCGAGGCCAGCGCGTCCCGGATCTGCTGCTGCTCCCGCTCCGGGATGAGGCTGAGCTCGATCAGCACGCTGCCGTTGCCGAGCAGTCCGTACCCGTTGCGCGCGATGCCCTGGTAGTCGCCGCCGGGATATTGCGAGACGTAGCCGCCGTTGCCGTCGATCGACCGCTGCACCACGACCGCGATCTGCTTCGCGAAGTCCACATCGGACGGTTCGACGCCCGCGTTCGTCGGCCACAGCGTCGAAGCGGTGATCTCCTTGCCGTCGGCGTCCCGGTAGCGGCCCTGCATGTGGTAGTCGACCATGATGTCCGGCTCGAACGACGCGTTCCGCCGCTGGATCAGGCCCGCTTCGGTCGCCGGGTTGTCCTTCGGGGCCACGGCCGGATCGTGGTACCGGTTGATGTCGTAGCCCTTGCCCTTCTCGCCGTACACGGGAGTGGCGTCCGGGGCGTAGTTGTAGCGCCAGTCGCGTTCGTGGCCGTCGGGGTTGGCGCGCACGACGATGTCGACGGTCACCTTCGCCAGCAGTTTCCGCGCCCACACGCTGTGTTCCACCCCGACCTTGCGCAGGAACTCGAGCGCGGCCGGAGTGCCGAGCGGTTCGTCGCCGTGCTGCTGGGTGACGTACTGGATCCGCGTCTTGCCGTGGCCGACCCGGGCCGCCCATACCGGACGTCCCTCGTTGCTGCGGCCGATCTTGTCCACCCGGATCTTGCCGTGGCTGAGCGCGGCCAGCTTGTGCAGTTCGAAGGCCAGCTTGGCGGTGGAGGGCCGCGGGTCGACGGTCCGACCGTCCACAGTGGTCTCGACCGCTTGGGCGGCGGGCGCCACCAGGAGCCCGGCGCTGACAAAAACGGACAACAGGGCGATTCTGGACTTGAGACTCATGGTCGGTGAGTATCGACGAGCGGACAGCGACCGACAAGGGTCCGGATAAACCGGTCGAATTTTGTCGGTGGCAGGTTCTAGGGTGCCTAGCGTGGGTGACTCAGAGCACGAATCGGCGATGGTCCAGGCGAAGGCGCTGGTCAAGCGTTTCGGCGACTTCGAGGCCGTACGCGGGATCGACGTCGAGGTCCGCCCGGGGGAGGCGTTCGGCTTCCTCGGGCCCAACGGCGCGGGCAAATCCTCCACCATGCGGATGATCGCGAGCGTGTCCCCGCGTACCGACGGCGACCTGCGGGTCCTCGGCATGGACCCGGACGTCGAGGGGCCGAAGATCCGCGCCCGGCTCGGCGTGGTGCCGCAGCAGGACAACCTCGACACCGAGCTGACCGTCCGGCAGAACCTGCAGATCTACGGCCGCTACTTCGGGCTCTCCCGCGCGCACGTGCGGAGCAAGGCCGAGGAGCTGATGGAGTTCGCCCAGCTCACCGATCGCGCGAACGCCGAGGTCGATTCGCTCTCCGGCGGCATGAAGCGGCGGCTGACCATCGCGCGGTCCCTGGTCAACGACCCGGAGCTGCTGCTGCTCGACGAGCCGACCACGGGGCTCGACCCGCAGGCCCGCCACCTGTTGTGGGACAGGCTGTTCCGGCTCAAGGCCGGCGGGACCACGCTGATCATCACCACCCACTACATGGACGAAGCCGAGCAGCTCTGCGACAGGCTCGTCGTGATGGACAACGGCCGCATCGCCGCCGAAGGCTCGCCCGCCGACCTGATCAGCCGGTACTCCACCCGCGAGGTCGTCGAGCTGCGCTTCCCGAACGGCGAACAAGAGGCCGCCGCGAAGCAGGTCGAAGGCCTCGCGGACCGCGTCGAGGTGCTGCCGGACCGCGTCCTGCTCTACACGATGACCGGCGAGGCCACCCTCGAACAGGCCCACGCGCGCGGGTTGCGTCCACTGTCGAGCCTGGTCCGCCGAAGCTCGCTGGAGGACGTCTTCCTCCGCCTCACCGGCCGGACGCTGGTCGACTGATGACCACGGCACAGACGAAGGCGTCGACGGGCCGCGTGGTCTCGCGCTGGGCGGGGGCCTGGTTGCGGGTCGAAGGCCATTGGATGTGGTACCGCCGCTACTGGGTGTCCACCCTGTACTCGACGGGCCTCCAGCCGGTGTTGTTCCTGGCCGCGATGGGCCTCGGGTTCGGCTCCCAGGTCCAGGCGGGCCCGGCGACGGGCGGGTTCGTGTACCTGCAGTACGTCGCCCCCGCACTGCTCGTCGCCGGCGCGGCGCAGCTGGCGGTCGGCGAATCGAGCTATCCGGTGCTGTCGGGTTTCAAGTGGCAGCAGGACTACCTCGCCGTCACCGCCACCCCGATCACCCCGGGACAGGTGCTCGGCAGCCAGATCATGTGGGTGAGCCTCCGGCTGACCCTGGCCGGCACGATCTACGCCGTCATCGCGGCGCTTTTCGGCTCCTGGACGAGTTTCGGCGTGCTCGCCGTCATCCTGATCGGGACGCTCACCGGTATCGCCTGCGGCACCCCGGTGATGGCGCTCGCCGCGACCACCTACGACGAAGGCACCCGGTTCGGCCTGGTGTTCCGCTTCGTCCTGATCCCGATGACGCTGTTCTCCGGCACGTTCTTCCCGATCGCCGAACTGCCGGCCCCGCTGAGGTGGATCGCCTGGCTTTCCCCGCTGTGGCACGGCAACGAGGCCGCCAGGGCGGTCAGTCTCGGCACTGTCGGCCCGCTCGCCACGCTGGGCCACCTCGCCTTCCTGGTCGTGCTGGCCGGGGCGGGCTGGGCGTTGGCGCACAAGTACTTCTACCGACGGCTGGTGGTCTGAAATGGCAGTGCTCACCAACGCCCCGCGGCGCGGAGTGCTGCTGCGCATCCTGCCGTCCGCGCTGTACAGCGGCCGGTCGAAGGCGGTGCTGGAGCGGACCTTCCTGACCTACTCGCACGCCTGGATGCTGTTCGTGTCCGGCGTCTTCGAGCCGCTGTTCTACCTGATGGCCTTCCAGCTCGGCTTCGGCAAACTCGTCGGTGAGGTCGTCGGGCCCGGCGGGCAGGTGATGAGTTACGTCGCCTTCGTCGCGCCCGGTCTGCTCGCGGCGTCGGCGATGAACGGCGCGATCCTCGACTCGACGTACAACCTGTTCTTCAAACTGAAGTACGCCAAGCTGTACGACGCGATGCTCGCCACCCCGATCGGGCCGCTGGACATCGCGCTCGGCGAGGTCGGCTGGTCGGTGCTGCGCGGCGGGATCTACTCGGTGACCTTCCTCGGCGTGATGACCGCGATGGGGCTGCCCGCGTCCTGGTGGGCCGTGCTGATGATCCCGGCGGCGCTGCTGATCGCGATGGCGTTCTCGGCCATCGGCATCGTGCTGGTGACCTTCCTGCGCTCGGTCTCGCAGTTCGACTACATCAACCTCGTGCTGATGCCGCTGTTCCTGTTCTCCACGACGTTCTACCCGCTTTCGGTCTACCCCGAGACGATCCAGTGGATCGTGCGGATCTTCCCGCTGTACCACGGGATCGAGCTGATGCGCGGCCTCTCGATCGGTGTCCTGTCGTGGGGCATGATCGGGAACGTGGCGTACCTGCTGGCGCTGGCGGCGGTCGGGATCTACGCGTCGTCGAAGCGATTCGGCAAGCTCCTGCTGCGCTGACTCACCGGGCCGGGTTCGAGCCCGTCCGCCGGGGCGCCACCGCGGCCAGCGCGTCGACCATCCCGTGCCCGTAGAAGCCGTTGAACCCGGCGTACCCGGTGCAGTACGCGTCCTGCGTGCCGTCGCCGGTCAGGTCGTAGTCGGCGGGGCACGCGATCGGGGTCGCCTGGGCGTCGAGCGACCGCCTCAGCTGGCGGGCGCCGTAGCCGGGGTGCTTCGAAGCGAGCAACGCCACGACACCGGCGACGTGCGGCGCCGCCATCGACGTCCCGCACAGCGGAGCGTATCCGCCAGGGACGGTCGAAAGGACGCACTCGCCGGTCTCGCCGCCGGGAGCCGTCACGTCGATCACGCCGAGCCCGTACGAGCTGTAGCCGGCCTTGACCCGTTCCGCGCTCACGGACGACACCGCGACGACGTCCCGCAGCCCGGCGGGCAGCGCCTGGCAGCCTTCGGCCTGTTTCCGGGCGCCCGAATGCGGCGACGGCACGAGCCCGACGGCTTCGTTGGTCGCCGCCGCGACGTTGAGCGTGCCCGCCGAGGTCGCGTACTCGACGGCACGGGCCATGACCTCGTTCACCACGCCCCGTTCGTCGGCGTGGGCGCATGAGAGCGACCACGGCTCGACGAAGTAGCTGCTGTTGGTCACGGCCATGCCCTGTGAAACGGCCCACATCAGGCCGCAGACGGCGGCCTCCGGGTCGGCGTACCCGCGGTCGTCGATCACCTTCACCGACGCGATCCGCACCCCGGGCGCCACCCCGGTGACGCCCTTGCCGTCGTCGGCCGCGGCGATGATCCCCGCCACATGGGTGCCGTGCACCGACGTCGTCGCGGCCCAGTTCCGGTCGGGCGCGCCGGTCAGGCAGCCCGCGGACTTGCCGGGGTCGAGAGCCGCCGCGAGGTCGGGGTGGGTGGCGTCGACGCCGGAGTCGAGGACGCCGACGACGACGTCCGGGCTGCCCGGTTCGATCGCGTGGGCCTTGTCGGCGCCGATCGCGCGCATGTCCCACTGTTCGCCGGTGCGGTCGGTGGCGTCCACCTTCGCGGGATCCGTCGGTTCCAGCTCGGCGCGCGCGGGTGCGGCCTTGGTGGACGGGGTGCCCTTGGCCCGCTGCACCGCGAGCCGTTCCGCCTGCGCGCTGAACGCGGCGGCGGGCCGGACCAGCTCGGTGAAGGCCCGGTCGGCCGAGGTCGCCACGGCCACCGCGATCTGCGGATAGTAGATCGTCGTGCTGCCGCAGCCGCTGGTGATGGCAGCCCTGGCCTCGGCTTCGGAGGTGCCCCGGTCGAAGGCGACGACGTAGCGCAGCGCCCGTCCCTCGGGATGGCAGGACGGGTCCGCGCCCGCGGTCGGGACAGCGGCGACCGAGCCGCAGAGCACCAGGAAGGCGCATACGGCCGCTCGCAGGGACCGTCCCAGCAGGGACACCGGACCTCCCACCGGAGAAACAGGGGGACAACGAGGGCACCGCGGCCTGGGCCGGGCTGGATCTCGGTACCCCCGAGCGGCACGCTAGCCACCCTCGGCCGGGCCGACAAGCTCTTCCGGGAAGTTCCCTCGGCCGGTGGCCGCGGCGCGCCCGGGAGCCAGGTCTGTGGCACCGAGTACACCGTAGTGGGGCCCGGGTGTGGGATACTCGCGGTGGCCGCTGGCCGACGGGCACACGTGAGAGGTGGCGCTCGCGGTCCTGGGGCCCGGTGGTGTGCTGCACATCCTCCACACGCGTCGCCGCTGCTTGCGGCTCGACGACGTGGCGGGCGGCCCGATGTCGCGAACGTGGCCAGCGCTCCGCCGAGCAGACCTTTTGCCGTACGCGGCGCCCGGACAATCCCGGCGCCGTCGCGGTGCCGGGCAAGGATTCCCGCTGCTGGTGACCACCACGGCGGAACGAACAGAAAGGGGCCCCTGCGCGGCCGCGTCGAGCCGGTGTGAGCCAGCCGACGCGCCCGGGGGCGGAGGAGATATATGTCGAACGCGGACACACCCGCCGTCACCGGCGGGAATACCGCCACACCCATCGCAGGCCAGCTGGCCGAACTGCCGCCCCGGATCCGGGTGCACGCGCTGGCGAAGCTCCTGGGATCCAACAGCCGTGAACTGATGGCCAAGCTCGGTGAGCTCGGCGAGACCGTCCGCAGCGCGCAGTCCAGCGTCACCCGGGATGTGGCCCTCAAGCTCGCCGAGGCCCTCGCCGGCGGAGACGAGCCCGAAGCGACTCCGGCGGCCGAGGCGCCCGCCGTCGAGACCCCGAAGGCCGCCGAGCCGAAGCCCGAGGTCAAGGCCGAGCCGAAGCCGGAGACCAAGCCGGAGCCCGCTCCGCAGGTGGAAGCGCCTTCGCGGCGGGTTCCGCCCGCGCTGGCCGCCCCGGTGACCCCGGAGCCGCCGCAGCTGACGACCAGGCCCGCGAAGGCCGCCGTGCACGTCCCGGTGTTCGCCGCGCCGTCGCCGGTGTTCCTGCCGCCGGAGCCCGTCGCGGCGAAGCCCGTCCGCAAGCCGGAGCCGGCCTTCACCCCGGCCGAAGAGACCGCCTCGGACGAGGACGAGACGCAGTCCGAGCAGGCCGAGGGGCACGGCACCGACGAAGACGGTGACGACGCCAACGGCCGTCGCCGTCGTCGTCGCGGCCGTCGTGGCCGCGGCCGGGGCAAGGGCGGCGACGAGAACTCGGCCGAGTCCGAGAACGAGGACGAGCAGCCCGAAGAGCCGCGAGCTCCGCGCGGCCGTCAGCAGCGCGCGAAGGACAAGGACGCCGACGCCGAAGAGGCCGGGACCGAGAACGCCGAAGAGGCGTCGGCCGCGTCTGATTCGGCCGCGTCCGATTCGGCGGAGTCCGATGCGGACAACGAGGCCGATTCCGACAACGGCAGCAAGCGCCGCCGCCGTCGCCGCCGCCGCAAGGGCGGGGACGACGACAGCACCGAGTCCACCAGCGACGACCCGCCCAACACGGTCACCCACGTGCGGCAGGCCAAGGCCGCCGAGACCGAGCGCCCGGCCCGGGACGAGGTCCGCAGCGTGCGCGGCTCGACCAGGCTCGAAGCCAAGCGCCAGCGCCGCCGGGACGGCCGCGAGGCGGGCCGCCGTCGCGCGCCGATCCTGTCCGAGGCCGAGTTCCTCGCCCGCCGCGAGTCGGTCGAGCGCACCATGGTCGTCGCCGAGAAGGGCGAGTCCACGCAGATCGGCGTGCTCGAGGACGGTGTCCTGTGCGAGCACTTCGTGACCTCGTCGGGCACCGGCTCGATCGTCGGCAACGTGTACCTCGGCCGCGTACAGAACGTGCTGCCGTCGATGGAGGCCGCCTTCATCGACATCGGCCGCGGCCGCAACGCCGTGCTCTACGCCGGTGAGGTCGACTGGGACGCCGCCGGTCTCGAGGGCAAGGCCCGAAAGATCGAGCAGGCGCTCTCCACCGGTGACTCCGTGCTGGTCCAGGTCACCAAGGACCCGGTCGGGCACAAGGGCGCCCGGCTGACCACGCAGATCTCGCTTCCGGGCCGCTTCCTGGTCTACGTGCCCGCGGGCGGCGCCACCGGCATCTCCCGGAAGCTCCCGGAGAACGAGCGCCGCCGCCTGAAGGACATCCTCAAGCGCATCGTCCCCGAGGACGCCGGTGTGATCATCCGCACCGCGTCCGAGGGCATCAGCGAGGAGGAGCTGGACCGCGACGTCCGCCGCCTCAAGGCGCAGTGGGACGTCATCAAGGAGAAGGCCGAAGCCGGCAACGGCGGCAAGAAGAACAGCGCGCCGGTCATGCTCTACGAAGAGCCGGACCTGCTGGTCAAGGTCGTGCGCGACCTGTTCACCGAGGACTTCGCGAAGCTGGAGATCCAGGGCGACAAGGCCTGGGACACCATCTACAACTACGTGCAGCACGTGGCGCCGGACCTGGCAGACCGGGTCAAGCGGTACACGGGCACCGGTTCGGCCTTCGCCGATCACCGGATCGACGAGCAGATCACCAAGGCGCTGGACCGCAAGGTCTGGCTGCCCTCGGGTGGTTACCTGGTCATCGACCGCACCGAAGCGATGACCGTCATCGACGTCAACACCGGTAAGTTCACCGGATCGGGTGGCAACCTCGAAGAGACGGTGACCAGGAACAACCTGGAGTCGGCGGAGGAGATCGTCCGCCAGCTCCGGCTCCGGGACATCGGCGGCATCATCGTCATCGACTTCATCGACATGGTGCTCGAATCCAACCGTGAGCTGGTGCTGCGCCGTCTGACCGAATGCCTCGGCCGCGACCGCACCCGGCACCAGGTCGCCGAGGTCACCTCGCTCGGCCTCGTGCAGATGACCCGCAAGAAGATCGGCACCGGGCTGCTCGAGGCGTTCTCGACGCCGTGTGAGCACTGCAAGGGCCGCGGCGTGGTCGTCTCGACCGAGCCGCAGCGCACCGGTGGCGGTGGCAACGGCCACAACCACGGCAACGGGGGCAATGGCGGCAACGGCGGCAAGGAGCAGGGCTCCCGCCGGTCCCGCGGCCGGGGCAAGGGCGAGGACCAGAACCAGGGCCAGGGTCAGAACGAGCCCGCCGCGGCCAAGACCGAGGCTCCGCAGGCGTCCGGTCAGCGCGAGTCGGTGGTTTCGGCGGTCCAGGCCGTGGCCAACGCCTCCAAGGCGGCCAAGGGCGAGCACACGCACGAGGTCACCGAGAACGTCGAGGGCGCCGCTCTCAACGGGCACGCCCCGCAGGCCCCGGAACAGGCCACTGAGCAGCCCGCTCAGCCGGTCACGGAGGCGGTCCCGGTCCCGGAGCCCGTTGCCGACGCAACCGTCGAGCAGGCCGCCGAGGCGGCGGCCGAGCCGGTTTCGGAGCCGGTCGCCGAGGCGCCCGCGACCGAGATCGCCGGCGAACCGGTGACGACGCCGGACGACGAAGCTCCGGCCGCGCGTGAGGAAGAGATCGCCGTCGTCGGGGAATCGGGCCCGGAGCCCGAGGCTCCCGAGGTTCCGGTGACTCCTGAGGTCGTTGTGACGGAAGAGGTTTCCGAGCCCGAAGCCCCTGCGGCTCCGGAGGAGGCCGAACCCGAGGTGGACGTCCCGGCCCCGGCCGGGCGCTCCACCACCCGCCGTCGTCCGCGACGGGCGGCCTCACGGCCGGCCGGTCCGCCGGTCAAGGCGTCGGAAAAGAGCTAGTGAACACCGTGGGGCACCCCGGTGTGATCGCATCGGGGAGCCCCACGTAACCTATAGAACGGCCCGCCACCTAGCGGCGGGCACCTTGCGCAGAACCTGGACCACCGAGACTTCCCGGTGGGCCGGTCACGCAAGCCCCCACCCGTTGTCGAGTAAGCAGGAGACTTCCGTGTCGGCGTACGCGATCGTCAAGACTGGCGGCAAGCAGTACAAGGTGGCCGTCGGCGACGTCGTCGAGGTCGAGAAGCTCGAAGGCGAGCCGGGCACCGAGCACACCTTCCCCGCGGTCCTTTTTGTGGATGGTGGCGACGTCACCACGGACGCCGACGCGCTGGCGAAGGTCTCGGTCACCGGCAAGGTCGTCGAGCAGACCAAGGGTCCGAAGATCCGGATCCACAAGTTCAAGAACAAGACCGGCTACCACAAGCGCCAGGGTCACCGGCAGAAGCTGACCCGCGTCGAGGTCACCGGCATCTCCAAGTAGAACTTTCTCCGGATCTTCGTCAGAAAGAGGATTGAGCCATGGCTCACAAGAAGGGTGCGTCCAGCTCCCGCAACGGTCGCGATTCGAACGCGCAGCGACTGGGCGTCAAGCGTTACGGCGGCCAGGAGGTGAACGCGGGCGAGATCTTGATCCGCCAGCGTGGCACCAAGTTCCACCCGGGCGTGAACGTCGGCCGTGGCGGCGACGACACGCTGTTCGCGCTGGCCGCCGGTGCGGTCCAGTTCGGCGAGAAGCGTGGCCGCAAGACGGTCAACATCGTGCCGACCGAAGCCTGATTTTCGGCTTCGAGACAGAACCTCCGACGAGGGGTGGGGCCGGAATATCCGGGCCCACCCCTCGTTTGTTTTGTGTATCCCCTTTTTTCGCGAGTGAATAGAGGCAAGTCATGGCTTCCCGGTTCGTGGACCGCGCGGTGATCCATCTGGCCGCCGGCGACGGTGGGAACGGCTGCGCCTCGGTGCACCGCGAGAAGTTCAAACCGCTCGGCGGCCCGGATGGCGGCAACGGCGGCAACGGCGGCGACGTGCTGCTGATCGTCGACCCTAATGTCCACACGCTGCTCGACTTCCACTTCCGCCCGCACGCCCGCGCCGGCAACGGCAAGCTGGGCCAGGGCGGCAACCGCGCCGGTGCGGCCGGGGAGACGCTGGAGATGCGCGTCCCGTCCGGCACCGTCGTGATGACCGAGGACGGCGAGATCCTGGCCGACCTGGTCGGCCCCGGCACCACCTTCGTCGCCGCTCAGGGCGGCCGTGGCGGCCTCGGGAACGCGGCGCTGGCCTCGAAGGCCCGCCGGGCGCCCGGGTTCGCGCTGCTGGGCGAGCCGGGGGAGACCCGCGACCTCGTCCTGGAACTGCGTTCGGTCGCCGACGTCGGCCTGCTCGGCTTCCCGTCCGCGGGCAAGTCGTCGCTGATCTCGGTGCTGTCCGCGGCCAAGCCGAAGATCGCCGACTACCCGTTCACCACGCTGGTGCCGAACCTGGGCGTGATCACCGCCGGGTCGACGGTGTTCACCATGGCCGACGTGCCTGGGCTGATCCCCGGCGCCAGCGAGGGCAAGGGCCTCGGCCTCGACTTCCTGCGCCACATCGAACGCTGCGCGGTGCTGGTGCACGTCATCGACTGCGCCACCTTCGAGCCCGGGCGCGACCCACTGTCCGATATGGACGCTCTCGAAGAGGAACTCGCCCGCTACACCCCGAGTCTCGGCGGCGACCTCGCCGACCGGCCGCGTGTGGTGGTGCTCAACAAGATCGACATCCCGGACGCCGCCGAATTGGCCGAGTTCGTGCGCCCGGAACTGGAAGCCCGCGGGCTCAGTGTGTTCGAGATCTCCACAGCGTCGCGGCAGGGCCTGAAGGAATTGACCTACGCGCTTGCCGCCGTCGTCGAGAAGTACCGCGCCGACCAGCCCGCTCCGGAACCGGCGAAGGTCGTGCTCCGGCCGCTGGCCGTCGACGACGCCGGCTTCACCGTCGAGCTCGACCCGGAGGAGGAAGGCGCGTTCATCATTCGCGGCTCCCGTCCGGAGCGGTGGATCCGGCAGACCAACTTCGGCAACGACGAAGCGGTGGGTTACCTCGCGGACCGGCTCAACCGGCTGGGCGTCGAGGAAGTACTGGCACGCAAGGGCGCCGTACCCGGCAGCCCCGTCACCATCGGCGACGTCCAGTTCGAGTGGGAGCCGTCGACCCCGGCCGGGGTCGCGGTGCACCTGTCGGGCCGGGGCACGGACGTGCGGCTGGAGAACACCAGCCGTATCGGTGCCGCCGAGCGTAAAGAAGCCCGCCGGATCCGTCGTGACGGTCCGGACGGCGTCGAAGACGAAGACGAGATGGACGACGAGTGAGTTCAACCCGGGTGGCGATCGCCGACGCGAAGCGTGTGGTCGTCAAGGTCGGTTCCTCCGCACTGACCACCGCCGGCGACGGTCTCGACGTGACCAGGCTGGACGCGCTGGTGGACGCGATCGCCGACCGGGTCGCCCGCGGCACGCAGATCGTGCTGGTGTCCTCGGGCGCGATCGGCGCGGGACTCGCGCCGCTCTCGCTCGGCAAGCGACCGCGTGACCTCGCCACCCAGCAGGCCGCGGCCAGCGTCGGGCAGCTGGCGCTGGCTCACGCGTACGCCGAGTCGTTCGGCCGGTTTTCCCTGACCGTGGGCCAGGTTCTGCTGACGTCGGACGACGTCGTGCGCCGGGCGCACTACCGCAACGCGCAGAACACGTTCACCCGGCTGCTGGCCCTCGGCGCGGTTCCCGTGGTCAACGAGAACGACACCGTGGCCACCGAAGAGATCCGGTTCGGCGACAACGACCGGCTGGCCGCGTTGGTGGCCCACCTGATCGGCGCCGACGCGCTCGTGCTTCTGTCCGATGTGGACGGTCTGTACGACGGGGATCCCCGTGACGGCGCGACTCGCAAGATCGCCGAAGTCGCCGGTGAGTCCGATGTGGACGGCATCACGGTCGGCATGTCGAGCTCCGGGCTCGGTACCGGCGGCATGGTCTCGAAGCTCGCCGCCGCCCGCACCGCCGCCGGAGCCGGGATCCCGGTCCTTCTCGCCGCCGCTTCCGAGGCCGCACGCGCGCTCACCACCGCCGAGGTCGGCACCGCGTTCGCCGCCGCGGACTCCCGTCTGTCGGCCCGCCGGTTCTGGCTGGGCTACGCCGCGGGCGCCTCCGGGAAACTGCACCTCGACGACGGCGCGGTCGCGGCCGTCGTCCGCCGTCGCCGCTCCCTGCTCGCCGCCGGGATCACCGGCGTCGACGGTGACTTCCAGGCTGGCGACGTCGTCGACCTGGTCGACCTCCGGCAGCGGACCGTGGCGCGGGGTGTCGTGGCCTTCGACTCGGGCGAGCTGCCCGACCTCATCGGCCGTTCCAGTCACGACCTCCCCGCGGAACAGCGGCGTGAGGTCGTCCACGCGGACGACCTCGTCCCGCTTCGCCGCTAAGGCACCGACCCCGGCATGGTCACGATCGTTTGCGCCGTCCGGTGAGGAACGCGTTCAGCGGGATCGCTGGACGCGAGCCTCGAAGTACTCGCTGAGGTCGGGTCAAGCGACAGCAGGGGACCTTTGCTAGCGCTTTGCCGGATCGGCGAGGTGGCCGATGAGGCGTGCCAGCTGCTCGCCGTAGGCATCGGCGAACTCGGCCGACTCCGGATCCTGACCGGAGACGGCACGGACGACACGGGGGAGCGCCAGTGCGGCGCTGGACGCGGCCATGAAGATCACCAGCAGGAACGCCGGGTCGAGGTCGGCGGGGAAATCGCCCGCGGCCTGGCGGGCGCGGACGTACTCGACCTGCCGCTGAAGGAAGCCGCGCTGGCCTTCGACGCCCATCGCGTCGGGAGCGCCGTCGGTCAGGTTCTCCCAGATGAACAGCTTGGCGAGATCGTGGTCCCTGATTCCCGACTGGACGAAGAACCGGACCACCTCCGCGAACGGCTTGTCGTGGTCGGTCGCGGCGACGTAGTCGTCGTACATCGTCGCGGTCAGCGCGTTGTACAGCCCTTCCTTGCCGCCGAAGTAGTACGAGATCAGCTGCTTGTTCACACCCGCCCGTGCGGCGATCTCGCTGACGCGTGCCGCCGCGTAGCCCTTCGCACCGAACTCGGTCTTCGCCGCCTCCAAGAGCTGCGCCTTGGTGCGTTCGGGATCGCGTTGGCGTTCGACGGGGGCGCGGCGAGGACTGCGCGGTGCGGGGTCGGACATGAGATCACCTTAGTCACGGACTATCTCAAACGTTTGGTTGACAGTATTACTCATCTGGTTGATAGTGGAATCGGGAGAGGAGATCTCAATGACCACGAGAATCGCGATCATCGGTGGCGGAACAGGTGGGCTCTGCCTGGCGCAAGGGTTGCGCAAGGCGGGGATCGACGTGTCCGTCCACGAGCGCAGCCGCACCCGGACCGAGCGCCTGCAGGGCTATCGGGTGCACATCAACCCGCACGGCTCAGCCGCGCTGCACGAATGCCTGCCACCCGAGCTCTGGCAACGATTTCTGGCCACCACCGGCACCACGAGCGGCCCGTTCACGTTCGTGACCGAGCGCTTGCGGGACCTGATGGTGATCGACAGTGAGCTGACGTCGAGCGCCGATCCCGCGTCGAGCCACCATTCGGTCAGCCGGATCAGCCTGCATCAGGTGTTGTCCGACGGGCTCGACGGGGTTCTGCGCCACGGCAAGGAGTTCGTCGGTTACCGCCGGGAGGGGGAGGTGGTCGTCTGCGAGTTCGCCGACGGCAGCACCGTCGAGGCGGACCTGGTCATCGGTGCGGACGGCGCCAATTCCCGGGTGCGCAAACAGTTGCTGCCCGAAGCCGGCCGGGTGGACACCGGGATCGTCGCGATCGCGGGCAAGCATCCGCTGACCGATGAGACCCGCAAGCGTTTGCCCGCCAGGCTCACCGACGGTCCGAGCCTGGTGATGCCGCGTGCCGGCGCGGGCTTGTTCACCGCGCCGCACGAGCTGAACGGCGCTTCCTCGGTCAACGACGAGACCGCCGACTACGACCCTGTCCTGTTCGACAACACGTCGAGCTACATCATGTGGGCGTTCGCGGCGGACAACCGGCGTTACCCGGACACTGTGTCCTCAATGGACGGTGCAGCTTTGCAGGCCCTGGTGCTGGACCTGATCGGCGGCTGGGATCCCGCGTTCAAGGAGATGGTCTCCGGCTCGCCCACGGGATCGGTGTCCCGCCTGCCGATCTTCACGTCGAAACCCGTCGAGCCCTGGCCGACGGGCAACATCACCCTGCTCGGTGACGCGATCCACAGCATGACGCCGTTCCGCGGCATCGGCGCGAACACGGCGCTCCGGGACGCGCAACTGCTGTGCCGCAACCTCGTCGAGGCACGGAAAACCGGCGCGGTGCACGCCGGTATCGCCGACTACGAGCAGCGAATGCGGGAGTACGGCTTCGCGGCGGTGCGCGATTCGGAACGCAGCGCCCGCCAGTTCGTGTCCGAGAACCGCGCGGGCCGGACGATGGCGCGCGGAATGTTCCGTTTTTTCCAGGCGGTTCCTCCGTTGAAGCGCAAGGTCTTCAGCGACCACGGAGACTCATAGCCGGGCCGGAGCGGAGATACCCAGCAGGGACAGACCCAGCGTCAGCGTCTTCGACGTGAGTCCGGCCAGCAACAGGCGCGAGTCACGGACGCCCGGACCTCGCGCGTCCGATACCGGGCACTGCTCGTAGAACCGCGAGAACACGACCGCGGTTTCGTGGAGGTACGTGCACAGCTTGTGGGGGAGACGTCCGGCGGTCGCCGCGTCGACCGCCTCGGGGAAGTGGACCAGCGCGAGCGCCAGTGCCCGTTCGGCGGGATGGCCGAGCAGCACTCGCGCACCGGTGAGGTCCTGATCCGCCTTCGCCAGCACGGAACGGATCCGCGCGTTGGCGTAGTGCAGATAGACCGACGTGGTCCCGTTCTTGGACAGCATCCGTTCCCAGGAGAAGACGTAGTCGCGCTCGCGATCGCCGGAAAGGTCGGCGTACTTTGACCGCGCCGATCCCGATCGCCTCGGCGACCTGTTCCCTGTTCTCGGGGGAGAGGTCGTCCCGGCCTTCGAGCACTTCGGCGGCATGGGAGACCGCCTCGGTGAGCAGGTCGGTCGCCCCGCGTCGCGCCGTCCAATACCGCACGGTCGCGAGATCGGTGGCCGCGTAGCCGTAACCGTCGTCCCGTTTCCGCACGATGAGCGGCAGCGGCTCGCCCTCCCGATTACGGAAACCGCCGGGAAAGACGCAGACCGCGCCATCGCTGATCTCGGTCAGCCCGGACGTGGTCAGCTCCTCCACGACCGCGGCGAGAAAGGGGTTGTAGAAGCTCCGGAAGGTGCCCGACGTGCATTTCCTTCGCCACGTTCGGGCTGCTGTAGTCGATGGCGATCCGCCGTGGCCGCGGCGTCACGGCGGCGCCCAGCCGTGGGTCGTCGTTGAGCGCGCTCGTCCGGTCTTCCAGCCACGACGAGTTCAGTGTGAAGTTGAGAAAGCCCGGCCCGGCGACCATCGGCGGTTCGGCGAGATCGGCGACGTCGAGATACGACGCGATGGCGGCGGCGATCTCTCGCGGCGTTTGCCCAGGCTCATCGCGAGATCGCACTGATAGTCGACCCCGCTCTGGGCGGAGACTCGCACGAGGGCGGGCAGTGGCTCGATGTCGGTGACGTGGCGAAGGGCTTCCGCCCCGCGTCGTGCCAATTCCTCGCTCACATCGCCGAACAACACGGTGTCCCTCCTTCGCGCTCGTCGTAGGAGCGCGAGGAGGGCCACCTCGCCGTGCTGTCGGCGACGGAGTTTTCAGCGCAGGTCGCTGCCTTTGGTCTCGGGCAGGGTCCGGATGACGAAGAACGCGATCACCGCTCCGGCGGCCACGTACCAGAAGAACAGCGTCGACAATCCGGCGTCGGACAGCGCGGTGAGCACGAGGGGAGCGGTGCCGCCGAACAGCGCGACGGTCAGGTTGTACCAGGCGCCGATGCCCAGGCCCCGCAGTTCGGTGGGGAACAGCTCGCTCATGATCGCGGGCGCGATCGAGGTCATCGCCGTGTACAGGCAGAGTCCGACGCAGAACACGACCATCAGTCCCGGCAGCCCGGGCCGGACCAAAGTGGACAGCGGGACGATGAGGATCGCGGTCGCCGCCGACCAGACGAGCAGCTGTGGCTTGCGGCCGTAGCGGTCGGACAGGGCGCCCATCGGGTATTGCAGCGCGACGAACAGCGCCGTCGCGATCGACAACGCGAGGAACACGTCGACGTCGTCGGCCTTGCGGGTCTTGACCGCGAACGAGGTCAGGGCGCTGAAGAACGTGTAGTAGCAAAGGGTCGACAGCATCGAGAAACCCACGAGCTGCACGACGGCGCGCGGGTGCTCGCGAAGAGTGGTGCGCAGCGGCCGCTCGACCCGCTTCGAGGTCGACTTCTTCTCCTCGAAGATCTCGGTCTCGGCGAGACTACGCCGGAGCCACAAGCCGATGATGCCGAGGACACCGCCGAGCAGGAACGGGATCCGCCAGCCGTACGCCGTCAAGTCCGCTTTGGACATCGTCCGCGCGAGCACGAACCCGAGCACCGAGGCGAGCAGGACGGCGGAACCGGTCGAGATGTAGAAGAAGGCGGAGTACCGCCCGCGCCGGGCAGGCGGCGCTATCTCACCGAGGTACGCCGACGCGTTGGAGACCTCGCCGCCGAGCGACAGCCCTTGAGCGACCCTCGCCAGCAGCAACAGGATCGGGGCCAGCCAGCCGACCTGGTCGAACGTCGGCAGGAGGCCGATGGCCACCGAACCGCCCGCCATCAGCACGATGGTCAGGATCATCGCGGGCTTCCGGCCCCTGATGTCGGCGAAGCGGCCGAGCAGCATCCCGCCGAGCGGCCGGAAGAAGAACGCCAGGGCGTACGTGGCGAAGGTGTTGATCAACGCCAGGGCTTCGTTGCCCTTCGGGAAGAACTCGCTGGCGAAGTAGATGCTGAAGGTGGCGTAGATGGTCCAGTCGAACCACTCCAGCGCGTTCCCGACACTGGCGGCGAACAGTTTCTTCACCGGGAGCCGATGCCGGAGCCGCTCCGTCGTTGAGTCCGCCATCGGCACCTCCGTACTCGCGCGTGGACGGAACCTTGCCAGAAAGTCCCCATGCGGGAAAGAACCCGCCGGATGCCGAGATCAGTCTGTGGTGACCGGAGGGTGTTCGACCGCCCACGCGCGGTTTCGGACGTTCAGTTCACGGCTTCCGGGTCACGACGTGCTGGCGAGAGCGAACGGCAGCACGGCGCGGGCACCGGCCTGCCGCAGCAGGCGCGCGGACAGCGTCATCGTCCATCCGGTGTCGATCAAGTCGTCCACCAGCAGGACCGGGCCCTCGACCGCGGCGACCCTCGTGCCGAGTTCTTCCGGCAGGCTGAGGCGTTTCCACAGGTCGGCCAGCCGTTGCGCGCTGTTCGCCTGACGCGGAGGCGGCCCTGCCGAGGCGATGGCGCCCAGATACTCCAGCCGTCCGATCGACGCCAGCTTCGTCGCCAGACTGTGGACCAGCCGGGGCCGGGTGGCGGACGGCACTTCCACCACCGCGACCGGACGCTCGGTCCACTGCCAGCCCTTGAGAACCTCGATGCAGGCTTGGAAGACCGGGTCGGGGAGCTCGGTGTCCGCCGCGCCCGGGCCGACGAGTTCCCGCAGCCGCGTGCCCCAGCCGACGTCGGTCACCCTGCCGACGACCTGGCCGGTTTCGGCCTGCTCGCCCGCTGGCAGCCGTCCGGACAGCGGGACCTCCAGTCCGGCCATCCCCGTCGGCCACATCTTCCGCGGCGCGACCTCGACCCCGGGACGGCGCAGCCGCTGCCGGGTGGCATCGACGACGTCGTCGGAAATCGTGGTGTCCCACTGCTTTCCGGTGCAGTTGTCGCATCGACCGCAGGGGGTCGCTTCGGGATCGTCCAGCTGCTTCCGCAGGTACTCCATCCGGCAGCCGGTGGTTTCGAGGTACGCGAGCATGGCGTTCTGTTCGTTGGTCCGCGCCGCGCTCACCCGCGCGTAGCGTTCCTTGTCGTACTGCCACTCCTCGCCGGTGCCTTCCCAGCCGCCCTTCACGCGGCGGACCGCGCCGTCGACGTCCAGCACCTTGAGGACCATCTCCAGCCGGGAACGGGACAACTCGACGAACGGCTCCAGCGCGGGTGTCGAGAGTGGACGGTCCGCGTACGCCAGCGCGTTGAGCACCTGGGTCACCCGCAGTTCGTCCGGGAAAGCCAGCGAGCCGAAGTACGCCCAGATGTCCTTGTCCTCGTGGCCGGGCAAGAGGATCACCTCGGCGCGATCGACACCACGCCCGGCACGGCCGACCTGCTGGTAGTAGGCGATGGGAGAGGACGGGGCGCCGAGGTGGACGACGAAGCCCAGGTCCGGCTTGTCGAATCCCATGCCCAGCGCCGAAGTGGCCACCAGCGCCTTGACGTTGTTGTTCAGCAGATCGTCTTCGGCCGCCTGCCTGTCCGCCGGGTCGGTCTTCCCGGTGTACGCGGCGACGGGATAACCGCGCTCGGTCAGCAGGCCCGCCACGTCATGCGCGGCCGCGACGGTGAGCGTGTAGATGATCCCGGATCCGGGGAGCTCCTCCAGATGCTCGGCGAGCCACGCGAGCCTGGCCTGCGACGTCGGCAGCTTGGCCACCGACAGATAGAGGCTTTCGCGGTCCAGGGTGCCGCGCAGGACGAGGGTGTCGCCGCCGTTGCCGATGCCGAGCTGCTCGGCGACGTCCGTGGCCACCCGGTCGTTCGCGGTCGCGGTGGTGGCGAGCACGGGAACGCCTTCGGGCAGATCCTTCAGCAGAGTCCGCAACCGCCGGTAGTCCGGTCGGAAGTCGTGACCCCAGTCCGAGATGCAGTGCGCCTCGTCGACCACGAGCAGGCCGGCACTCGCGGTCAGCTTCGGCAGGACGGTGTCGCGGAAGTCCGGGTTGTTCAGCCGCTCCGGGCTGACCAGGAGGACGTCGACCTCGCCCGCCGCGATCGCGGCCTGGACCTGATCCCACTCCTGCGGGTTCGCGGAGTTCATCGTCGCCGCGTGGATGCCCGCCCTCGCCGCCGCGGAGATCTGGTTGCGCATCAGCGCCAGCAGCGGCGAGATGATCACCGTCGGGCCCTCGCCGCGTTCCCGCAGCAGCGCCGTGGCCAGGAAGTAAACCGCCGACTTCCCCCAGCCGGTGCGCTGCACGACGAGCGCGCGACGGCGGTGCGCGACCAGCGCCTCGATGGCCGTCCACTGGTCGTCGCGCAGCCGGGCGCCTTCGCCGGCCAGCGACTGGAGGAGGGTCTCGGCGCGGTCCCGGAGAGTCGATGTGTCCACGTCCCCACCTCTACCCCATGCCACCGACGAAGTCGCGATCGGCATGTCGTGAACGGACCGTTCATCCATGGAACGGAGCGTAATGTGATCCAGATCACGACTGATCGGTGGGTTCGGCGACCCGCGCGTGAAGCCACCTGCGATGTATAGGCTCACGACCCATGTCACCACGCAGGATCGGGGTCATGGGCGGCACGTTCGACCCCATTCACCACGGGCACCTCGTCGCGGCCAGTGAGGTCCAGTCGCGGTTCGCGCTCGACGAGGTCATCTTCGTGCCCACCGGCCAGCCGTGGCAGAAATCCGACAGGGTGGTCACGCGTGCCGAGGACCGTTACCTGATGACGGTGATCGCGACGGCGTCCAACCCGGTGTTCTCGGTGAGCCGCGTCGACATCGACCGCGTCGGGCAGACCTACACAGTCGACACCCTGCGCGACCTCCGCGCGGAATATCCCGACGACCAGCTGTTCTTCATCACCGGCGCGGACGCGCTCGAACAGATCCTCACCTGGCGCAATGCCGACGAGCTGTTCGAACTGGCGCATTTCATCGGTGTCACCAGGCCCGGCTACCGCCTCAATTCCCAGCATCTGCCCAGCGGGAAGGTGAGCCTGGTCGAGGTGACCGCGATGGCGATCTCGTCCACCGCCTGCCGCGAGCGGGTCGAGGGCGGGGAACCCGTCTGGTACCTCGTCCCCGACGGTGTGGTGCGCTACATCGCCAAAAAGGACCTCTATCGCAAAGACCGGGGTGCCTGACCGGGTACCCTCGTCGGGCGCACCCGCGAGTAAGCCATCTGTTTGAGGAGAACTGTGACAGCCACGTCCGAGGCACGAGAGCTGGCCGTAGCGGCCGCCCATGCGGCGGCGGACAAGAAGGCGAGCGACGTGGTCGTGCTGGACGTGTCCGACCAGCTTGTCATCACCGACGCCTTCGTCATCGCGTCCGCACCCAACGAGCGCCAGGTCGGCGCCATCGTCGACAACGTCGAAGAGCAGCTGCGGATCGGCGGGCACAAGCCGGTCCGACGTGAAGGCGCCCGCGAGGGCCGCTGGGTCCTGCTGGACTACATCGACGTCGTCATCCACGTCCAGCACCAGGAGGAGCGCTCCTTCTACGGTCTCGAGCGGCTCTGGAAGGACTGCCCGCGGATCGAGGTCGAAGGTTTGGAGACACCCGCCGAGGAGGACCCCGCCGACGCGCAAGGCGCCTCGTGAGCCCGCGGCGGCTGGTGCTCTGGCGCCACGGCGAGACCGACTACAACGCGGCTGGCCGGATGCAGGGACATCTGGACTCCGCGTTGACGCCGGTCGGCTGGAACCAGGCCAGGTTCGCCGTACCCGCGCTCGCCCGGTTCTCCCCGGATCTAGTGATCGCCTCGGATCTGCGCCGCGCGACCGACACGGCCACCGTCCTCACGGAGGCCATCGGCGTCCCGCTGCGGATCGACAAGCGTCTCCGGGAAACCCACCTGGGTGAATGGCAGGGTTTCACCGGCCAGCAGGTCGACGAGGCCTACCCCGGCGAACGCGCACGCTGGCGTGTCGACGCGACCTGGGCACCGCCGGGCGGCGAGTCCCGGGTGGACGTCGCCGAACGCGCTCTGGAAGTCGTCGAGGACCTGGACCAGCCCAATTCCGACGCCGGCGAAGCCGTGCTGCTGGCGACGCACGGTGGCCTGATCATCGCGCTGACCGCGAAACTGCTCGGCCTGCCGGTCACGTCCTGGCCGACGCTGGGCGGGATCGCGAACTGCCACTGGGTCGAGCTGACCCGGCGCGACGGGAATTGGCGCCTGGCCGCCTACAACGCGGGAATCACCGGCTGATCCATGGCCCCGCGCCTGCTGGTGTTCGGCGATTCCCTCAGTTTCCACGGCCCGGACGGCCCGCTCGCCGCCGACGACGCGCGCCTGTGGCCCAACATCGCCGCCGAGGCGCTCGGCGGTGGCGGGGTGGACCTCGTCGCCGGATTCGGCTGGACCGCCCGCGACGCCTGGTGGTCGTTGATCGGGGATCCGCGTGTCTGGGCCGACCTCCACCACGTCGACGCCGTCGTGCTGGCCGTCGGGAGCATGGACACGCTGCCTTCGCCGTTGCCCACCTATCTGCGTACCGGCCTGCGCTACCTGCGACCCGATCCGCTGCGGCGGGTGGTGCGCAAGACGTATCTCGCCGCTCAGCCGCGGCTCGCGATCGCGCTGCGAGGACGTCCGGTGGTCCTGCCGTCGAAGCTGACCGTCCACTACCTCGAGACCGCTGTCGGAGCTCTGCGCGTGCTGCGACCGGAACTGCCGATCTTCGGGATCCTGCCGTCCGTCCACCGCTCCGACGCCTACGGCCGCGTGCACACCGCCCGGGCCGGTGCCGCCGCCGCCATCGCCGCCTGGGGGAGGCGTGCGGACGTCCCGCTGCTGGATCTCGGAGCCGTCGTCGGCGATCACGTGCTGGGCGGCCGGGGCAATCCGGACGGGATGCACTGGGGTTGGGAAGGACATGCCGCCGTTGGCGAAGAAATGGCCCGCCTGATGGCCCCGGTGCTGCGCCCCGCGGCAACGTAGGCTGGCTGCCGTGTCGGTCGCCGTAGTCACGGATTCCACCGCCCACCTGCCGGAAGGCTTCGCCGAACGGAACGGGATCCGGGTGGTCCCGTTGCATGTCCTCGTGGACGGCGTCGTCTTCCTCGACGGCGTCGAAATGGGCCCCGCGGCCCTGGCCGAAGCGCTCGGCAAACGCAGCCTGGTGACGACTTCCAGGCCGACGCCCGCGGAATTCGTCAAGGAGTTCCGCGCGGCGCTGGCCGAGGGCGCGGACGCCGTCGTGTCGGTCCATCTGTCCCGTGAGTTGTCCGGGACCTGGGAGGCGGCTGTGCTCGCGGCCCAGGAGGTCGGGCCGGACAAGGTGCGTGTGGTCGACTCCCGCAGCACCGCCATGGGACTGGGTTTCGCCGCCCTGCGAGCGGCGAGTGCCGCCGCGGACGGGGCCGATCCGGCCGAGGTGGAGGCCGCGGCGGTCGACGCGGTGAGCCGCTCGGAGACCCTGTTCGCCGTCGAGACACTCGAATATTTGCGCCGCGGCGGGCGGATCGGCCCGGCGGCCGCCTTGCTCGGCACGGCACTCGCGGTGAAACCGGTGCTGCACATGTCCGAAGGCCGGATCCAGCCGCTGGAGAAGGTGCGGACGATGAATCGCGCGGTGGCGCGGCTGGTCGAACTCGCCGTGAAAGCGGCTGAAGGTGGCCGCGCAGCCATCGCCGTCCATCATCTTGCCTCACCGGAACGCGCAGTCGAACTGGCCAACCGGCTGGAGGAGTCCATCAGCTGCCCCGAGGGGTGTGTGGTCTCGGAGATCGGCGCCGTCATCGGCGCGCACACCGGTCCCGGGGTCCTCGGCGTCGTGATCCAGCGGGCGGGTTAGAAGCCCGCCAGCGTCTCATACGCCCCCGACGGAAACCGGCGATCGGATCCCGGCCGGGGCTAGGTTGTCCACAACACCCCACTTGTCCACAGGTCCGGGATTCACCACTCCCGCCCGCCGCCCCCGCTCCGTAGCGTCGTTCACGTGTTCGACCAAACCGCCCGTTCACCGGGTCCCTCCGTCAACGCCAGGCTGGCGTGGCTGGCCGCGCAGCTGTCGCAGCCCACCCAGGGCCCGCCCGCGGGCAGGCTCGTGCGCCGCTGGGTGCCCGCCCGGTTCACGGCGGACGGGATCCCGGTGAGCAGGCGGTGGATCACCGTGGTGGTCGCGCTGATCGCGGTGGCCGCGATCGTGACCGGCGCGATCGCTTTGTTCGGACACGGGCCGGGGGCGGAGACCCCGCCGCCCCTGCCGTCGGCGAAGGCCGCCGGAGACGTCCCCGCCGCGGCGGCCAAGGCGCCTCTGGTGATCAGCGTCGTCGGCCGGGTGCTGAAACCCGGTCTGGTCACCATCCCTCCGGGCGCACGGGTCGCCGATGCCCTCACGGCGGCCGGTGGGGCACAGCCCGGAACGGATCTGACCGGGTTGAACCTGGCCCGGCGGCTCGCCGACGGCGAGCAGGTGGCCGTCGGTGTCCCGGGTCCGGCCGCGGCCGGACCCGAGGCACCGGCAGGAAAGCTCGACCTGAACTCGGCCACGGCCGAGCAACTCGACACTCTGCCCGGGGTCGGCAAGGTGACGGCCGAACGCATCGTCGACTGGCGGTCCGGGCACGGCGGGTTCACCACGGTCGAGCAACTCCGTGACGTAGAAGGGATCGGCGAATCCAAATTCAAGAAAGTCCGGGAGTTGGTGTCCGTCGGATGACCCCGTCCGCCGATCCGTCCGAAGTGGACACCACGTCGTGGCGAGGACAAGACCTGCGGCTGTTACCGGCCGCGGCGACGGCCTGGCTCGGCACTCTTTCCGGGCTGCTCGGCGGCTGGTGGATCACGATGCTCTGCGGTGCGGCCGCCGTGGTGCTCGCGATCATCGCCGGTGTCCGTGCCCGCCGGACGGCGTCCCGGTGGGTGGCGGGCCTGGGTGCGCTCGCGGTCCTCGGTGTGCTCACCGCCGGTCCGGTGGCGCTGCGGATCCGGGCCGCCGAGCACGACGACCTCCGTGCCGCCGCCGCACGGGGGAGCGACGCCACCGCGAGGGTGGTGCTCACCGAGCGGCCACGTCCGGTCCGCGGCGCCGGCTACGCCGATCGGCAGGCAGGCACCCGCCTGGTGGTCATCGCCGCGACGGTGGACACCGTGGTGACGGGTGAGCGGATGGTGGATTCGGCCGGCCGGATCCTTCTGCTCGCCCCCGCCGAAGGGTGGATCAACCTGCTGCCCGGGCAGCAGGTCACCGCCTCCGGGCGGCTCGCACCGGCGAAGGGGGCCGAACTGACGGTCGCGGTCCTCTCGGTGCGAGGCCCGCCGTCGGCTCTCGGATCGGCGCCCTGGTGGCAGCGAGCCGCGGAATCGCTGCGCACCGGGCTCCGGAGCCTGTGTTCCGTCCTCCCCGAGGAGCAGGCCGGTCTCGTGCCCGGGCTGGTCGTGGGAGACACGAGCACGCTGTCCCCGAGAGTCGAGCGCGAGTTCACCGACTCCGGCATGTCCCACCTGATGGCCGTGAGCGGTGGGAACGTGGCGATCGTCTGCGGCTCGATCCTTCTCCTGTTGAGGGTGCTCCGGGTCGGGCCGCGGACTTCCGCCGCCGCAGCCGCCGCGGGGCTCGCCGGGTTTGTGGTCCTCGCCGGACCCGCGCCCAGTGTGCTCCGTGCCGGAGTGATGGGAGCGGTCGGGTTGCTGGCGCTGGCCCTGGGACGCCGGGGTTCGGCGCTGCCCGCGCTGGCGTTCGCGGTGTCGGGGCTCGTCGTGGCCGATCCCGCGATGGCCGCCGACTTCGGGTTCGCCCTGTCGGTGCTGGCCACGGCCGGGCTCGTCCTGCTCGCGCCGAGGTGGGCCGAGTGGCTGGTCGGACGCGGTGTGCCGGCCGGCTACGCCGAGGGGCTGGCCATCCCGCTGGCCGCGTTCGTGATGACGGCGCCGATCATCGCGGGCATGGCGGGATCGGTCAGTCTCGTCTCGGTGGTGACCAACGTGCTCGCCGTGCCGGTGGTCGCCCCGGCCACGGTGTTCGGCGTGCTCGCCACCGTGGTCGGACCGTGGTGGCCGTCGGCGGGCAGGCTGCTGGTCCGGCTGACCGAACCCGAGGCGAGCTGGCTCATCACCGTGGCACGTCACGGCGCCCGCGCGCCGGGAGCGGTGGTGGACTGGCCGGATGGCTGGTGGGGCGGGCTTCTGGCGGCCGCACTGCTCGTCGTGCTGCTCGTCGCCATCCGGCTGCGTCACGCCAGGATCCTGCTGGCGGTCGCGTTGGCGGGCGGGCTCCTCGTCTTCGTACCGGTTCGCGTGCTGGCCCCGGCGTGGCCACCGGCGTCGTGGAGTGCCGTCGCCTGCGACGTCGGGCAGGGTGACGCTGTCGTTCTCGCCACGGGTGAGCCGGGGAGGGCGATCCTGGTCGACACCGGGCCGGAACCGGGACCGGTCGACGAATGCCTGAGCAGACTCGGGATCGACCGCGTTCCGCTGATCGTGCTGAGCCATCTGCACGCCGATCACATCGGCGGCCTCGAATCCGTCTTCGAGGGCCGGTCGGTCGGAGCTGTCGCCGTCGGTCCGGGCAGAGCGCCCGCCTGGGCGTGGCAGCAGGTCGCGGACGAGACAGCGCGCCGCGGGATTCCCTTGCTGGAACTGGGGATCGGACAACGGCTAGACTGGCCGGGTCTTTCACTGGACGTGCTGGGGCCGCGTTATGTCACCCGGCGGTCGGTTCGGGAACAGGACGGCACGGTGATCAACAACGGTTCCGTCGTCCTGCGTGCCGGGACCCCGGCGGGCCGGTTGCTGTTGACCGGCGACGTCGAACTGGCCGCGCAGGCCGACCTGATGGCGGAAGGCGCCGACCTGCGTGCCGAGATCTTGAAGGTCCCGCACCACGGAAGTCGCTACACGGCACCGGATTTCCTCAACGCCGTCGCACCACGTGTCGCGCTGGTGAGTGTCGGCGCCGGGAACACCTACGGCCATCCGAACAAGTCCACTTTGGACACTCTGGCGGCCGTTGGTGCTTCGGTGGCCAGGACGGACAAGGACGGCGACACGGCTGTCGTCACCGACGCGCGGGGCCTCGCCTTGGTGCGTCGGGGTGAGCCCCGCGGCCCGCCTCGTTCGTGAGGCGGGCCGGCGGGAACTCAGAGGCCGAGAGCCTCGCGGACCGCGTCGGCCGAGGCGCTGACAGTGGCCTTCGGGCCGATCTTGTCCTCGACGGCGTCGAGGGTCTTGAGGCCGTCGCCGGTGATCAGGAGAACGATCTCCTCGTCGGGGTTGAGCTTGCCGGTCTCGATGAGCTTCTTCGCCGTCGCGACGGTGACCCCGCCGGCGGTCTCGGTGAAGATGCCCTCGGTGCGGGCGAGCAGCCGGATGCCCTCGACGACCTCTTCGTCGGTGACGTCTTCGATCGCGCCGCCGGTGCGGTTGACCACGTCGAGGACGTAGGGGCCGTCGGCCGGGTTGCCGATCGCCAGCGACCGGGCGATGGTGTCCGGCTTGACCGGCTGGACGACGTCGTGACCCGCGCGGAAGGCCGCCGAGACGGGGGAACACCCGGTGGCCTGCGCGCCGAACACCTTGTACGGCGTTTCGTCGACGAGGCCGAGCTGCCCGAACTCGCGGAAACCCTTGTCCACCTTGGTGAGCTGCGAACCGGAGGCGATCGGCACCACGATCTGGGAGGGAAGCCGCCAGCCGAGCTGCTCGGCGACCTCGAAGGCCAGCGTCTTGGAGCCTTCGGAGTAGTACGGCCGGACGTTCACGTTGACGAACGCCCAGGTCTCCTGCTCGGCCGCGAGCTGGGTGGCGAGCCGGTTCACGTCGTCGTAGTTGCCGTCGACCGCGATCAGGTCGCCGTCGTACACGGCGGTGGTGAGGATCTTGGCGCGCTCAAGGGTCTTCGGGATCAGCACGACCGACCGCCAGCCCGCGCGGGCCGCGGCGGCGGCGACCGCGTTGGCCAGGTTGCCGGTCGACGGACAGGCGAGCACGTCGAACCCGAACTCGCGGGCGGCGGCCAGTGCGACGGCGACCACGCGGTCCTTGAACGAGTGAGTGGGATTGCCGGTGTCGTCCTTGACCCAGACCTTCTTGACGCCCAAGGCTTTCGCGAGCCTGTCGGCCTGGATCAGCCGGGTGGCGCCGGGTTCGGTGTTGGGGATCTCTTCGACGTTCGAGGGAACGGGAAGGAGCTTCTTGTAGCGCCAGATGTTCTTCGGCCCGGCTTCGATGTCCTCGCGGCGCACGCGGCCGAAGTCGTAGGCGACCTCGAGCGGCGAGAAGTCCTCGGCGGAAACGAATTCGGGAGCGAGCGGCTGCCGGTGGCCCTCTTCCTTCGACACCAGTTCGACGGCCGGTCCGAGATCCGGGGTCTTGGTGGTGGAAGTCGTGCCGAGGGTTGCGGTCATCGCGAGGTTCCTTTCCTCATCTGCCCCGCCGTGGCGGGCCGGAATTGGCACCGTGTTCGTCAGCTACCCCGCGATCGCGGGATGACAGGCTGACGCCGGTTGCCGGGGCTTCATCGGGCCGTTCCCTCTGCCCCTCTGGATGAGCGGTATTCGATTGTCGGCACGCGCGTGATCGCGTCGCCTCGCCAACACCGTACGACATGAGGCTCAGATGGGGCCACCGTGCCCGGAACACATCACCGGACAAAGCACACGAGAGGAGGAGTGGCAGGATCGTCACCGTGACGACGCAAGCTTCCGCCCCATCGCCGCTGGTCCTGGTTCTCGGTGAGGAAGAGCTGCTGATCGAACGCGCGGTCCGCAGCGCCTCGGACGCGGCCAAAGCGGCCGATCCGACGGCGGATCTGACCCGGATCCGGGTGTCGGACCTCACAGTCCCCGCCCTCGCGGAGATGGTCAGCCCCTCGCTGTTCGCCGAGGGCAGGGTGATCGTCCTCGAATCCGCGCACGACATCTCGCAGGAGCTCTCCGACGGGGTGATGGCCTACGTCAAGGCGCCCGCCGACGGCATCGTGCTCGTCGTCGTGCACAGCGGAGGCGGCCGGAGCAAGGCCGCGAAGGCGCTTCCGGCGGCCCTGAAAAAGGCCGGGGCGGAGATCGTCGAGTGCCCGAAGCTGACCAAGCCCGCCGAACGGGAATCCTTTGTCCGCAACGAGGTCCGCCGGGTAGGCGGGAAGATCGACGGTGCGGCCGTGCTCGCGCTGATCGACGCCGTCGGCTCGGATCTGCGCGAGCTGTCGTCGGCCGCGACCCAGCTCGTCGCGGACGCCGGTGGCACGGTCGACGAGCAGGCTGTCCGGCGCTATCACCGGGGGCGCGCGGACGTGAACGGGTTCGCCGTCGCCGAGAAGGCCGTCGCCGGCGACAAGACGGCGGCGCTGGAGTCGCTGCGCTGGGCGATGCAGCTGGGTGTTCCCCACGTGCTGGTCGCGGACGCCCTCGCCGACGCCGTCCGGACGATCGCGCGGGTGTCGGGCGCGGGCCGCGGGAACCCGAATCAGATGGCGGGCGAGCTGGGGATGCCGCCGTGGAAGGTCCGCAAGGCGCAGGGGCAGGCTCGTGGCTGGGGACAGGACGGCCTCGCCACCGCGATGCGGATCGTCGCCAGGCTCAATGCGGAGGTCAAGGGGGTCGCGGCCAACCCGGAGTACGCGCTCGAACGTGCCGTTCTGGAGGTCGTCGACGCTCACGGCAGCAGCCGCTGACACCTACTGGACCACGCCCACCGCTCACTGGGCCGAGCCCGACGATCAACGCGCCCATGAACCGGATCGGCGGACTTGTCTCGCCGGAAGCGCGCCCTCTTTCGGGCCGAAGGTCAACGTAAACGCGATGAAGGGGCGCCTCCCCGCCCCACGTGAGTGGGAAGCGGATCGACGCCCCTTCGGCGCGTTTACGTCAGTGCGCGATCAGAGAGTGTTCGCGCGCTTCGCGATCGCGGACTTCTTGTTGGCGGCCTGGTTGGCGTGCAGGACGCCCTTGGTCACGGCCTTGTCCAGCTTCTTGGCCGCGTCCTTCTGCAGTTCGAGGGCCTTGGCCTTGTCGCCGGCGTCGGCGGCCTCGCGGAACTTGCGGATCGCGGTCTTCACCGAGGACCGGATCGCCTGGTTACGCTGACGCGCCTTCTCGTTGGTGGTGATGCGCTTGATCTGCGACTTGATGTTGGCCACGGGGGCGCTCCTCTTGATCTCTCGGTGGTTTCATCGCCGCGTTGTGACCGGCCCTGCGCGCTCGTGAAAGCGACGCGGGTTTCCTCCATGACGGAATGCCACACGGCGGTGAAGAGCAAGCTTAACAGCCGTCCCGGGGCCGATCGCGGCCGCCTCCGGTGGGCGATTGAGGTACGGTGAAGATCGTAGTGCCTAGGGTTCCGCCGCCTGCCTGTTCCGCGAACCACACAATCAGGGCAGGTGGGACAGGTCCGAGCGGCACCATCGGCGGGGCCGGAAGCGTCGTCGTTCATCTGACGGGACAAAAGCCTGGAGGACCGGTGTTTTCCGCATGCGCGGAAACGTGAAAGGTCCGTTGTGAACGTCACCGCCTTGTCCTTCGTCATCATCGCCGCCGTCGTCCACGCCGGCTGGAATCTGGCCGCCAAGCGCATCCGCCGTGGCGGAGCTCGCTTCGTCTGGGCCTACTACAGCCTCTCCGCGATCCTGCTCATCCCCGTCATGGCGGTCTCGCTGGCGGTGGAGCCGCAACGTCCACAGTGGACCTGGCTGCTCGCCGCCGTCGTCACCGCGGTGTTCCACGTCACCTACGGGGTCGTTCTCCAGCGGGGGTACGCCGTCGGCGACCTGTCCATCGTGTATCCCGTCGCCCGCGGGACGGGGCCGCTGATCTCGGTGCTCGCGGCCGTCGTGCTGCTCGGCGAGCGGCCGGGGGTGCTCGGCCTGGTGGGCGCGTTCCTCGTGGTCGCCGGGGTGCTGGTCATCGGCACCGGGCGAGCACCGGCCCATGCCGACGCGGCCGATCGCGCCGCTCGCCGCAAAGGTGTCCTGTACGGGGTGCTGACCGGGCTCACGATCGCCGCCTACACCCTGTGGGACGCGCATTCGGTCACCGGTCTCGGTGTCCCGCCGATCGTCTACTTCGGAACGGGCGCGATCGTGCAGAGCCTGTTGATGGCGCCGTATGCGTTGAGGGACCGCGAAGAGGTTTCGTGGCTCTGGCGTGAGCACAAGCGCGAAATCCTCATCGTCGGCTTGTTCTCCCCGTTCGCCTACTTGCTGGTCCTCTACGCCCTCCGGATCGCCCCGGTGAGTCTCGTCGCACCCGCGCGGGAGCTGAGCATCGTCCTGGGCGGCCTGGCCGCCTGGCTGGTCCTGCGCGAAGCGAACGCCGCCCGACGGCTGGTCGGTTCGGCGGTCGTGCTGGCGGGCATCACCGCGATTGCGATGGCCTGAGCCCATCCGGTAGGGATGAGCCATGGACGTGCTGAGCAGCAGGGTGCTGATCCACCCGAAGGACCTCGACGTGTCGACGGCGTTCTATCGGGACACCCTGGGCCTCGCGATCGACAAGGAGTTCCCCGGCGGAACGGTGTTCTTCGCCGGGAACGGGTCGATCGAGATCGTCGGTACCGGGAAGACCGGCCCGACTCCCGACGTCGCCTTGTGGCTCCAGGTCCGGGACCTGCCCGCTGCGTTGGAGGAGCTCGCCGCGAAAGGCCTGGACCCGGTCCGCGGAGCGCGCCGTGAACCCTGGGGCCTGGACGAAGCTTGGATCGCCGATCCGGACGGCACCAGGATCGTGCTGGTCGAGGTGCCGCGTGAGCATCCGTTGCGCACCGATCCGCGCTAGGCCCGGGGTTTGATCGCGCGCAGCTGAGCGGCGAGGGAGGCGCCGAAGCCCGGCGGTTCCCAGGTCCAGGTCTGCAGGTCGGTGAAGCCGGCGGCCGCCGCTTCGTCGGCCAGCTCGTGCCGGGACACCGGCAGCCACTTCTCGTGCGACGACAGCAGCAGTCTCCCGCCGGGGCGCAGCACGCGGAGCAGCTCGGCGAACCCGGCGGCCCGGTCCTCCCACAGCTGCACGTTGTTGACGGTCAGGACCACGTCGACGCTCTCGTCCGGCTCGCCGGTGGAGTCCGCGGTGCCGCGTCTGAGCTCCACCGCGTCGCCGCACCGGCGGCGGGTACGGGAGAGCATCTCCGGGGACGGGTCGACGCCGATCGCGCGGCCCGCTGTTTCGGCGGCGGCCCGCAGGCCGACGCCCGGGCCGGGACCCACGACCAGGACGGTTTCGCCGGACTCGATCGACGCCAGTTCGACGACGCGAAGTTCGGTGGCAGCGTTGCCGTGCGCCATCGCCAGGCCACCGAACCGGCCGAGCAGTCCCCTGGGATGGCCGAACGTGCGATCGAGCATTTGGGACAGTGAAGTACTCATACTTCGAGGGCACCACAGCTCACCACGGGCCGCATCGGGGATGACCCCCACTCGCACCCGGAGCGGCATGGGACCATAGAGCTGGCACACCCCGACCTTCGCGAGGAAACCCGTTGACGACGTTCGCCGACACGACCTTCACGCCCCCGGAGCTCATCCGGAACTTCTGCATCATCGCGCACATCGACCACGGCAAGTCGACCCTGGCCGATCGGATGCTGCAGCTCACCGGCGTGGTCGAGGAGCGGGCCATGCGCGCTCAGTACCTCGACCGCATGGACATCGAACGGGAACGCGGGATCACCATCAAGGCGCAGAACGTGCGCCTGCCCTGGAAGGTCGAGGGTCAGGACCACGTCCTGCACCTGATCGACACCCCGGGCCACGTGGACTTCACCTACGAGGTCTCCCGGGCCTTGGAGGCCTGCGAAGGGGCGATCCTGCTGGTCGACGCCGCGCAGGGGATCGAGGCGCAGACGCTGGCGAACCTCTACCTGGCGCTCGAGAAGAACCTGCACATCATCCCGGTGCTGAACAAGATCGACCTGCCGTCGGCCGACCCGGACAAGTACGCGGCCGAGCTGGCGCACATCATCGGCTGCGAGCCTTCGGACGTGCTCCGGGTGTCGGCGAAGACCGGCATGGGCGTGACCGACCTGCTGGACGAATGCGTCCGGCAGGTCCCGCCGCCGGTCGGCAACCCGGACGCGCCCGCCCGCGCGATGATCTTCGACTCGGTCTACGACACCTACCGGGGCGTCGTGACCTACATCAGGGTCGTCGACGGCAAGATCACGCCGCGCGAGCGGATCAAGATGATGTCCACCGGCGCCACCCACGAACTCCTCGAGGTCGGGATCATCTCGCCGGAGCCCAAGGCCAGCAAGGGGCTCGGGGTCGGCGAGGTGGGGTACCTCATCACCGGGGTGAAGGACGTCCGGCAGTCGAAGGTCGGTGACACCGTCACCTCCGAGCGCAAGGGCGCCGAGGAGCCGCTCGCCGGCTACCGCGAGCCGAAGCCGATGGTCTACTCGGGGCTGTACCCCGTCGACGGTTCGGACTACCCCGAGCTGCGTGAGGCGCTGGACAAGCTCCAGCTCAACGACGCCGCGCTCGCCTACGAACCGGAGACCTCCGTGGCGCTCGGGTTCGGGTTCCGCTGCGGCTTCCTCGGCCTGCTGCACCTGGAGATCACGCGGGACAGGCTCGAGCGCGAATTCGGCCTCGACCTGATCTCCACCGCGCCGAACGTCATCTACAACGTCGTGCTCGAGGACAAGAGCGAGATCGTGGTGACGAACCCGTCGGACTGGCCGACCGGGATGAAGATCTCCGAGGTCCACGAGCCGGTTTCCAAGGTGAGCATCCTCGCGCCCTCGGAGTTCGTCGGCACGATCATGGAACTGTGCCAGGCCAAGCGCGGCACGCTGCTGGGGATGGACTACCTCTCCGAGGACCGCGTCGAACTGCGTTATGACATCCCGCTCGCGGAGATCATCTTCGATTTCTTCGACACGCTGAAGTCGCGCACGCGCGGCTACGCGTCCCTCGACTACGAAGAGGGCGGCGACCAGATCGCCGACCTGGTCAAGGTGGACATCCTGCTGCAGGGCGAAACCGTCGACGCGTTCTCGGCGATCGTGCACAAGGACGCCGCGTACGGCTACGGCAACCGGATGGCGACGCGGCTGCGTGAGCTGATCCCGCGGCAGCAGTTCGAGGTGCCGATCCAGGCGGCCGTCGGGTCGCGGATCATCGCCCGCGAGACCATCCGCGCGATCCGCAAGGACGTGCTCGCGAAGTGCTACGGCGGTGACATCTCGCGTAAGCGCAAGCTGCTGGAAAAGCAGAAGGAAGGCAAGAAGCGGATGAAGACCGTCGGCCGGGTCGAGGTGCCGCAAGAGGCCTTCGTCGCCGCACTGTCCACTGAGGACCCCGGTAGCAAGAAGAAGTAGCCGGTACTCACGAAAAGGCCGCCCGGATCAGGATCCGGGCGGCCTTTTCGTGTCAGCGATTCCCGCTGACGCGGTTCGCGGTGACGAAGACGGCGACGCGCCGTTCGGCGGCCATCACGCGGTCGTATTCGTCCCAGTCGTCGTGGGTTCCCGTCGCCGCGATGAAGACGCCGCGCAGTAGCTGCGGGAGCCCGGCGGGGTCGAAGCCCGGATCCGGGTCGTCCGGGCCGATCAGGTGGGTGTTTCCCTGGACCGCCGCCCATTCCCAGCCGCGCCGGAAGGTGATCGTGGCGTGGCCCGCCCGGCGGAACAGGTCGAGTTTCTTCACCCCGCCCATCGCGACGAAGGCGACTCCCGGTGCCTTGGTGACCGGGTCTTCGATGACCCCGGCGTTGACCACCGAGGAATGGACGGTGCCGTCCGCGCGAACCGTCGAGACGGTCGCGAGTCCGTTTTCGCGCAAGGAAAGAGTGCGGACGAGTTCGAGGTCTGCGGCCATGGATCCACCGTAGCCCGCTCGGCGGGGCAAGGGGGCCGAGCGGGCTACGCGGGGATCAGCAGGTGCCGTCGTCGCGCCAGACACCCCATTCACCGGTGGAGCCGGGTTCTTCGCCCCGCGTCCACCACTTCGCGTACCACTTGTGCCCGTTGTGGGACACGCTCGTGCCTCCGGTGTAGGCGGCGGCGCGGTCCCAGGCCGGGAGCGAGCAGGTGCCCGGGTTGCCGGATCCGGTTTCCCAGGGAACTTGGCTCGACTTGTAGTAGCCGAGGCCTTGTGCCTGCCAGCGTGGGGCCTGGGCGCCGAGACGCACCCGGAAGGTGTTCCAGTCGTGCGTCGACCACGGCGACCAGCCGAGTTCGGCGTGCGCCGGCAGGCGGGGGAAAGCGAGGAGGTCGATGTTCGCGGGCGTCACCACGGTCTCGGTCCACAGCGGGGATTCGACGCCGCGGACGGCGGATTCGGGAACGCCGGAGAGGTAGGCGCCCGGGTTCCAGTTGTAGGCGTCCTGGACCTCGATGTAGCCCGCCCACGAGAGCCCGATCGGCGTGCTGGAGTTGTACTTCATGTCCAGGTACGCCTTGTTCGCCGGAGACATGATCACCTTGCTGCCGCGGGCGACGGCGTTCGAGACCTCCGTGCTGGACGTCGTCGTGCCCCAGAACTGCGGTGTCGCCGTGGCGGGCAGGGTCGCCTTGCCGATTTCGTGCCAGCCGACGACCTGCTTGCCGGTGGCCGCCACCATCGGCAGCACCCGGTTCATGAAGGTGCGGTAGTCCGCGTCGCTGGTGGCCTGGGCCTCGTCGCCGCCGAGGTGGAAGTACGGCCCGGGGGTCAGCGCGGCGATCTCCTTGATGACGTCGTTGACGAAGGTGTAGGTGATGTCCTTCGAGATGCAGAGCGAGCTGTAGCCGACAGCGGTGTCCGTGCGCAGCGGGGGAGCGGTGTTGTTGCAGTTCAGCTCCGCGTACGACGCCTGGGCGGCGTTGGTGTGCCCGGGCATGTCGATCTCCGGGATGACCGTGATGAACCGCGAAGTCGCGTAGTTCACGATCTCCGAGTACTGCGCCTTGGTGTAGTAGCCGCCGGCGCCGCCGCCGACCTGGGTGCTGCCGCCGTAGGTGGCCAGCCGCGGCCAGCTGTCGATCTGGATGCGCCAGCCCTGGTCGTCGGCCAGGTGCAGATGCAGGTTGTTGATCTTGTACTGCGCCAGCTGGTCGATGTATCGCTTCACCGTGGCGACGGGGTGGAAGTGCCGTGCCACGTCGAGCATCGCGCCGCGATAGCCGAAGCGCGGGTAGTCCAGGATGGTGGCGCCCGGGATCGTCCAGGGGCCTTGCTGCATCGTGGGGCTTTCGATCTTGCCAGGCAGCAACTGGCGCAGGGTCTGTACGCCGCCGAAGAGGCCTTGCGCCGTCGTCGCGCGCAGGACGACCGAAGCGGACGTCGAGTTCAACTGATAGCCCTGGTCGCCGACACGTGTGTCGGCCCCGGACAGCAGGAGCGAGATGCCGTCGGCGGGCGTGCCCGCGGGCGCGTCGGAGACCGGCAGGGCGAAGCCGGTGGACGTGCGGAAGACCCCGGCGAGGTAGTCGCCGACGGCTTTGGCCTGCGCCGAACCGGCCTGGGTGTAGATCTTGGTGTTCTCGGTCAGGGCGTAGTCGGAGCCGGTGACCGCTTGGACCGAGACCGGTACCGGGACGATCGCCTGCAGTGGCGGTGTGGCCGCGTCGGCGACGGGGGCGGCTGCGGTGGTGACGCCGGCGAGCAGCGCCACCCCGACGAAGGCGCGGCCCAGCCGCGCTTTCAAGGTCTTCACCGGGGCCTCCAAGGGACAGGGACGTGACCCACGTCACGACTGTTCAGATCGTCGCACTTCCGGCGGTAAAGGTCTAGACCATTAAGGGGGAACCTTGTGGTGACTCGAACGTCACATTCCGTGTCCCCGGGAGGGGACTATCGTCGGGAATGTGTTCGAAGACCTGCGTTTCCCGGTGATAGCGGCTCCGATGGCGGGCGGGCCGACCACTCCCGAGCTGGTCGCCGCGGTGACCGCGGCGGGCGGATTCGGCTTCCTGGCGGGCGGCTATCTGAGTGCCGACGCTCTTCAAGACCGGATCGCGAAGACCGCCGACCTCGCCGCCGAGCCCTTCGGCGTGAACCTTTTCGTCCCGGGTGGCGCGGGCGAGGCGGATCTCGGTGGCCACGTCGAGCGCTGGCGTGCGGAGGCCGAGCGTTATGGCGTCGAGCCGGGCGAACCGAACTGGGACGACGACGCCTATGCCGAGAAGCTCGAAGTCGTCCTGGAGCGGAAGGTCCCGGTCGTTTCCTTCACCTTCGGCACGCCTTCCAGCGAAGACGTCGAACGCTTGCATGCCAACGGAAGCAAGGTGGCCGTTACCGTCACCAGCCCGGCGGAGGCAGATCAGGCCGTCGCGGTCGGCGCGGACGCTCTCGTGGTCCAGGGATTCGAAGCAGGGGCGCATCGGGGGCTCTTCGCCGATGAGCCTGGAGCCGAAGGCGGGGGAGCGCAGTACGGCGCGCTCAGTCTGCTTCGGCTGGTCTCGGCGCGGACGGATCTGCCGCTGGTCGCGACCGGTGGGCTCGTGCACGGCGCCGACATCGCGGCGGTACTCGCCGCGGGGGCCGTCGCGGCCCAGCTGGGGACCGCGTTCCTTCGCGCGGACGAAGCCGGGACGCAGCCCGCGCACCGGCAGGCGCTCGCGGACGGGGGAAGGACGACGGCGTTCACCAGGGCGTTCAGCGGACGCCCCGCCCGATCGCTGGTCAACCGCGCGGTCGCGGACTTCTCGGCTACCGCGCCGTCGGCGTATCCGCAGGTCAACAACCTGACCAAACCGATCCGTGCGGCGGCGGGCAAAGCGGGGGACCCGGAGGTGATGTCCCTCTACGCAGGGCAGACCTACGAACTCGCGGACTCCGGCCCGGCGGCGTCGATCGTCGAACGCCTCCAGGCCGAAGCCCGCGAAGCCGCTACGCGTTTGAGTCGTCTCCGCTGACCTGCTTCGCGTCACCGTTGTTCGCGTTCATCGCGGAGTGACGACGGCTGTAGGCGAAGTAGATGATCAGGCCGATGAGGAACCAGGCCGCGAACCGCAGCCAGGTTTCCGGGTTCAGGAACGTGATCAGCCAGATCGAGAAGACGATCCCGATGATCGGCACGATCGGCATCCCCGGCGTCTTGAAGGACCGGGGCAGATCCGGCTGCTTGTAGCGCAGCACGATCACCGCGACGCAGACGACGACGAACGCGAGCAGGATGCCGATGTTCGTCAGCTCGGCGGCCTCGCCGATGGGCAGCAGCCCGGCGATGATCGCCGACGCGCCGCCGAGCACCCAGGTCATCCGGTTCGGCACCTTGCGCACCGGGTGGGTCTTGCCGAACCACTTGGGCAGCAGCCCGTCGCGGCTCATCGAGTAGCCGACGCGGCTCGCGCCCATGAGGAAGGTGAACAGCACCGTGGTGATGCCGATGATCGCGCCGACCGCGATGATCAGGCCGAGCCACTTCATCCCGAGACCGGCGAAGGCGCTGGAGAACGCGGCTTCGCTGTCGATGTCCTTGTAGTTGACCATCCCGGTCAGGACCAGGCAGGCCAGCACGTAGAGCACCATCGAGATGGCGAGCGAGTAGATGATCGCCTTCGGCATGTGCTTCTGGGAGTCGGTCGATTCCTCGGCCGCGGTCGACATGGCGTCGTAACCGAACACGGCGAAGAAGACCGTCGCCGCGCCGGTGAACGCGCCGCTGAGGCCGAACGGGAAGAAGTTCGAGTAGTTGTCGGTGTTGATGTGGAAGACACCGACGACGATCACCAGCAGGACCAGGCCGACCTTCAGGTAGACCAGCAGCGTCTCGAACCGCGCCGCGTTCTTCATGCCCTGGTTCAGGATGAAGGCGATCAGCAGGCAGAGCAGCACGGCGAACAGGTTGATCTTGTAGGACCCCGGGTCGACGCCTGCCTTTTCGGTGCCCGGAGCACCCAGCATCCACGTCGGGAGATCGATGTTGAGGTAGCCCAGCAGCTCGTTGAAGTAGCCGGAGATGCCGATGGCGACCACCGCCACGATCGCGGTGTACTCCAGCAGCAGGTCCCAGCCGATGAACCAGCCGACGATCTCGCCCAGCACGGTGTAGCCGTAGGTGTAGGCGGATCCGGCGCGGGGGATCAGCCCGGCGAACTCGGCGTAGGAGAACGCGGCGGCCGCGCTGGCGATGCCCGCGATGAGGAACGAGATCAGCACGGCGGGGCCTGCCGTCTTGTTCGCGACCGCGCCGGCCAGGGAGAAGATCCCCGCGCCGATGATGCCGCCGACGCCGATCGCGGTCAGTTGTCGCAGGCCCAGCGTGCGTTGAAGCCCGCCGCCTCCGCTGAGTTCTTCGATCTGGTCGATCGGTTTGCGGCGGAATATGCCGGATCCCGAGCCCAGGCTGCGCGGTGCGGACATCGTCGTCTCCCAACGGTTCGTGCTTTTCGGACTGGGTCAGCAGTCCGAAGGCACCGTAGCGGGAGACGGCAGTCCGCACCTATCCGGCGACGGTGTCCTCGCTCACTTCGGCGGCCACGCGGGCCGCGATCTTCGACGGCCTGGACGCGCCGGCGGAGAAGTAGGTCAGCAGCTCCGAGATCTCGATGGGGTCGTCCAGCTGCGGGCAGTGGCCCCAGTCCTCGCGGACCATCAGCCTGCTGTGCGGGACCAGCGCGTGCAGCTGCCGTCCGGAAGCGGCGCTGACCAGCTTGTCCTTGCCGCAGACGACCACCAGGAGCGGGATGCTGACCTGTTCGAGCCGGTACGCGTTCGCCAGCTCTTCGACGAGCTGCCGCGCCTGTTCGAGCCGGGTGGTGGTCGAGCGATAGTCGGGGAACAGCGCGGTGAACCGGCGTACCTGGTCGGCGTCCGCGGCCGCGGCGTCGGCGTACAGCAGCCGGGGGACGACCTGCTCGGCGACGGCGCGCACGAGGAAACCGGGGATCGGCAGCGGCAGGGCCGAGTACATCCGCAGCGGCAGCGGGTAGCGGGCCACGGTGCGGATGAGCCAGCTGTCCACGAAACCGGGGGCGGCGATCGACACGACGCCCGCGACCGGCAGCCGGTGGTTCTCGGCGGCACGCAGGCTCATCGTGCCGCCGAGCGAGTTGCCGGCGAGCACGACCGTGCCGAGCACGGCCTGTTCCTTGATCACGGCCGCGGTGAAGGCGTCCAGCTGCGGGAGCATCGGGCCCGGGCGGAGTGGCTGAGCGTCACCGAACCCGGGCAGGTCGACCGCGACCGCCGGGACACCGGCGGCCGCGAGCAGCTCCAGAACCGGGCGCCAGGTGTCGGCGCTGTCGCAATAGCCGTGCAGCAGCACCAGCCTCGGCGCCGTCGGTTTGGCCTGTCCGCGCGCGGTGGCCCGCTTGCCGAGCACCCGCCGGGGCGGGCGGTCGGCGGGAGCGGGCGGCTGAGGCCCGACTTCGAGCACTCTGGTGCGGACACCGGCATAGCGCCGGAAAGAGACGCGGATCGGGTCGGCGTCGGTGGTGGTCCGGCCCCCCGGGTCCGCCGGTTCGGGCCGCTGCGATGCGGTCATGGTTCCAGGTTAACCACGAGAGGTCGGATTTTGGTCGAACTTTGGTCGTGAGAATCTTGCTGAGTCATAACGTTCTTGACACTTGACAAGACTGCGAAATGACTGGTTGACCTGCATGGAACGCGCGGACGTGCGCAAATGTGCGCGCTTGATCACGGCAACGGCAAGATCCGTACTCATCCGATCAATGCGCGAATACGACCTTTCCAGAGGTTTCCCCGTCGAGCATGTTCTTAAACCCGGTTTCGGCTTCCGAGAACGGCAATTCGGCGCCGATCTGCGGACGGACCCCGGTGAGCTCCAGATAAGCGAGGAGATCGGTCAGTTCGTCCCTGGTCCCCATCGTCGAACCCGCGATGCGCAGTTGCAGAAAGAACACGCGCTGCAACTCCGCGTGAGCGTCCGGGCCGCTGGTCGAGCCCGAGACCACGATGATCCCGCCCGGTTTGAGCGACTTCACCGAGTGGGACCAGGTCGCCTTCCCGACGGTTTCGAAGACCGCGTCGACCCGCTCCGGCAGTCGCGCGCCGGACTCAAAGGTCTGATGTGCGCCCAGATTCTCTGCCAGCGCACGCTTTTCTTCGCTACGCCCAGTGACCCAAACCCGGAATCCGGCCGCACGCCCGAGCTGCACGAGGGCGGTCGAGACCCCGCCGGAGGCACCCTGGACGAGCATCGTCTGCCCCGGCCGCAGCCCCGACTTCACGAACAGCATCCGGTACGCGGTCAGCCAGGCCGTGCCCATGGTCGCGGCTTCGGCGAAGCTCAGGCTCGCGGGTTTCGGCACGACATTGCGCGCCGGGACCACGACCTGCTCCGCGAAGGTGCCCTGGTGCTTCTCGGTGAGGAGGGTGCGCTTCGGGTCGAGCGTGTCGTCGCCCTGCCAGCCCGGGGCGTTGATCACCGAGTGGACGACGACCTCGGTGCCGTCGTCGAGGGTGCCCGCGCCGTCGCAGCCCAGGATCATCGGGAACTGCTCGGGTTTGATGCCGACGCCGCGCAGCGTCCACAGGTCGTGCATGTTGAGGCTGGCGGCCTTGACGTTGACCCGCACCCAGCCTTCGGGCACCTCGGGCTCGGGTTGCTCGCCGATCACGAGCGAGTCCAGCGGCTTTTCGGCGTTGGGTTCGGAAGCGTAAACGGCGAACATGTCAGCAACCTACATGGCCTGACCGGCGGTGGCAGTGGGCGCGAGCGTAGGCTCACAGGGTGTTCAACGGGCTTGCTGACTGGTGGGACGGCGTCGAGCTGTGGCTCGCGCAGGCCCCGTTTCCCGTGCAGTTCGTGCTGGTCATGGTGGTCGTCGTGCCGCTGTGCCTGGTCGCGGCCTGGTTGCTCGACACGCTCTTCGGAAAGGTCGCCCGGCTCTTCGGCGCGGCCCGCGATGCGAACGACGCCGACCGCTCCTCCTAAGCTGGCGAACCATGTTCAACCGTAGGCGGATCACCGCCGCCCTGATCGGCCTGATCGTGCTGGTGCTCGCAGGCTGGTTCGTCAAGGACGGCATCAGCGGTGACGACACGAAGAGCTCTTCGGCTCCGGCGAGTTCGTCAGCAGCTCAGGCCAAGCCGTCGGGTGCGGCGGCCAAGGGCGGCAAGGTCGCGGGCGAGGAGTCCGGTCTCCCGGTCAAACCGCTCACGGGATTGCCCTCGCAGGCGTCCGACACCTGGAAACTCATCGAAGCGGGCGGGCCGTACCCGTATCCGCGCAATGACGACGTCACCTTCCAGAACCGGGAGAAGGTCCTGCCCGCCAAGAATTCCGGCTACTACCGGGAGTACACGGTCAAGACGCCGGGCAGCCCTGATCGCGGGGCCAGGCGGCTGGTGACCGGCACCGGCAAGGAGCTGTACTACACCGAGGACCACTACAAGTCCTTCGTCGTAGTGGACCCCAGCCGATGAGCGCGGGCAAGGACGCGGCGGACAAGGCGTTCGCGCGCGGCGCGCATCCGCACCTCATCGACGGGGCGCGGACGGTCGACAAGGTCTCGACGCTCGAAGCGATCGCGGAGGCCCTGTCCTTCCCCGAGTACTTCGGGAAGAACCTCGACGCGCTCTACGACTGCCTCACCGACCTGTCGTGGCTCCCGCCGGGGGAGCACGTGCTGATCTGGGCCGGTTCCTCGGCGCTCAAGGAACACGACCCGAAGGCCTACCTGGCCGTCCGGAGCGTGCTTTCGGACGCGCAGCGGGCGCTGGGCCCGTCCGGTGACCGGACGGACTCCCGGCGCCTCACCGTCGTCCTGCCGGACTAGCTCTCGGGGACCCAGTTCGGCTTGCGCTTCTGCGCGAAAGCCGTGATGCCCTCCTGGCCCTCTTCGCTCGCGAAGAACCCGGCGGACAGCTTGTTCATGGCCTCGAAACCTTCCCCGGGGGTGGCCGGGCGAGGCTTGCTGAGCAGGTCCTTCGTCGCCGCGAGCGCCTTCGGTCCGCCGAGGGCGAGCGCCTTGACGTAGCGGGCGACCTCACCGTCCAGTTCGTCGGCGGAGACGGACGAGTTCAGCAGGCCGATCTCGACGGCGCGCTTCGCGTCGAAGGTGTCGCCGGTCAGGAACAGTTCGTGCGCGGCGCGGGCGTTGAGCCGCGGCAGCACGGTGAGCGAGATGACGGCGGGTACGACGCCGATCCGCACCTCGGAGAAGGCGAAGGTCGCTTCATGCACGGCGACGGCGATGTCGGTCGCGGCCACCATGCCGATGCCGCCCGCCCGCGCGGGTCCCGCCAGCTTCGCCACGACGGGCTTGGGGCTGGTCCACAGCTGCTCGAGGATCTTCGGGAACTCGTTGACGCCCTGGTCGCCCGCGCCGGCGCCACGGGCCTCCTTGAGGTCCATGCCCGCGCAGAACACGGGGCCGGTGTGGGTGAGCACGATGACCCGGACCGCGTCGTCGGCTTGCGCCTTGTCCAGCGACTCGCTCAGTTCACGCCGCAGCTGGGCGGAGAGCGCGTTGCGGTTGTGCGGGGAGTCCAAGGTGATCGTGGCGGTGCCGCCCACCACGTCGTAGTGCACCAGTTCGTCAGCCATGCCCCACCTTCGCACGGGCGAAGTCGGGCCGGGCAGTGGCCTGCGCCACCATCGGGCGACGGTGGCGCAGGCACGGCTCAGCCGATCTTCGTCGTGGTGAAGGTCGGGCTCGGGTTCGGGAAGCAGGACGTCGGCGCCGAGACGTCGAAGCCCGCGCTGACCACGGCGGTGAACGTCAGGCCCGGGTCGGCGTAGCTCGCGCCGCCCAGTTTCGTTTCGATGGTGCCGGACGAGCCCGCGGTGAGGTGCGCGGTCACGGTCGGCAGTTCGAACGTCGAGCCGCCCGCGATCGGGCCGGGGAAACTCAGCGTCGCGACGCTGCCCGAGACGGTGATCTTCGGCGGGGTCGAGCCGATGCCGGAGCCACCGGCGAGGTCGGCGCCGACCCAGGTCGAGTTCGCCGGGATCGGGATCTTCAGGGAGAAGTCCTTGATGTTCTTGACCTTGTACCCGCTGACCTCGGCCGGGACGGTGTTGGCCGCCGGGTCGATGACGATGTCGAGCGCGGCACCGGGCGCGACCGTGGCCGGAGCGGTGACGTCGGCGTCCTGGTTCAGCTTGAGGTACTTGTTGCCGACGAGCGGCGGCTTCGCCTCGCAGTCGAAGACGACGGTCGTCGCGGCCGAAGCCGGGGCGGCCAGACCGACCAGTGGGACGAGCACGGCCGAAGCGCAGACGAGGGCACGGAGGGCAGCCTTCATGTTCCACCTACCAGGGGGTTCGATGGGGAGAGAGGGAGCTGCGCAGCGTTTAGAGAGTTACCGGCAAGTTAAGTAACTCGTCAAGAAATCTCCGTTCCCATACGCGGGGTGTCACGGAACTGGGAACAGGATCCACCGAAGATCGGCATCAAGTGTCCGAACGGGACGGCCCGCGCTACTGTGCCTGTCAACCCGCGCCGATGAAAGCTCAGGCGGCGAGCCGGGCGGCGGCGACGTCGTAGCGTTCCAGGACGAGCCCGGCGATCCGCGGATCCGGCCCCAGCGGTCCCGCGACGATCACCGACGGATCGGCTTCGCGGGCCAGGCGCGCGATCCGGTCCGGCAGCAGTCCCGGCGCGAGGAACCAGCCCGCGACCGCGAGCCGCCGGGCGCCGTTGAGCCGCAACCGCGCGATGGCGGCGGGCACGTCCGGCTGCGCGGCACTGGCGAACGCCGGAGTCGCGAGGAGCCCGCGGCGAAGATGCCAGCGGGTGGTGATCCCGGCGACCGCGTCGTTCGCCGCCACATTCGATGAGCCGACCCCGGCGAGCAGGACGCCCAGACCGGGGTCGTCGAGGTCGGCGCCCGCCTCGGTGAGCCGGTCCAGCGCGACCGTCTCGATGAGCGGGTCGATGCCCAGCACAGCGGAAACCCGCACGGCGAGGCCCGGGCAGTCCGCGGTGACCTCGGCGACGAGCGCGGGCAGGTCGACCCGGGCGTGATAAGCCACACCGAGCAGCAGGGGCACCACGACGACCTCGCGGTGTCCTTCGGCGTGCAGGCCGCGCAAGACGTCGGTCAGCGACGGCTCCGAAAGGTCCAAAAAGGACTCGCGGATGTCGAGACCCGGAGCCAGCCCACGGGAGACGCCGAGCAGCGCGCGGATGGTCGCGGCCGACCGCGGGTCGCGGCTGCCGTGGGCGACGGCTACCAGTGGCGGTGGGGTCATGCGAACCTTTCGCCGACGAGTCCGGCGGCGAGGGTGTCGCCGTCCTTCGGGTCGATGACCAGGAACGCGCCCGTCCTCGGGCTGACACCGTAGTCGTCCACGCCGATCTCCTCGGCCAGCCTCAACGTCACCCTGCCGATGTCGTTGAGCTCCAAAGTAGCCGGATCGTCCACACTGGACAACGCCTGCTCGTCGAACCGGGCGTGGAGGTCGCCGACCAGGGCCTGCACCGTCCGCGTGCCGTGCTTCACCAGCACCCGCGCGCCCGGTTTGAGCGCCTTGGCCGAGAGCCAGCACAGGGTCGCGGTGATCTCGTCGGTCACTGTCGGCCGCCGGTCGGCGGCGGCGATCAGGTCGCCCCGTGAGATGTCGAGGTCGTCGGCGAGCAACAGTGTCACCGAGGTGCCCGCGCCGGCTTCGGCGAGCGGTCCGTCGGCGGTGTCGATGCCTTCGACCCTGCTGCGGAGGCCTTGCGGGAGCACGACGATCTCGTCGCCCGGCCGGACGGTGCCCGCCGCGATCTGTCCCGCGTACCCGCGGTAGTCGGGGTGGTCCGCCGTACGCGGCCGGATCACGTACTGCACCGGGAACCGGAACGCCGAATCGTGCGGATCCGGCGCCACCGGCACGGTTTCCAGATGCTCCAGCAGGGTGGGGCCGGAGTACCACGGCGTCTTGTCCGACTTCTCCGCCACGTTGTCGCCCACTAGCGCCGAAACCGGCACCGCGAGCACGGAACCCCGTTCGTAGCCCAGGGACGCGGCGTGCTCGGCGAACTCCTCGGCGATCACGGTGAACGTCGCCTCGTCGTAGTCGACGAGGTCGATCTTGTTCACCGCCAGCACCAGGTTCGGCACGCCCAGCAGGGCGAGCACCGCGGCGTGACGGCGGGTCTGCTCGATGACGCCCTTGCGCGCGTCGACCAGCAGCACGGCCAGCTGCGCGGTGGACGCCCCGGTCACCGTGTTCCGCGTGTACTGCACGTGGCCGGGGGTGTCCGCGAGCACGAAGCTGCGCTTCGGCGTCGCGAAGTACCGGTACGCCACGTCGATCGTGATGCCCTGCTCCCGCTCTGAGCGCAGGCCGTCCACGAGCAGTGAAAGGTCCGGAGTGGACAGTCCTTTGTCGACACTGGCGCGGGTGACCGCGTCCAGCTGGTCGGCGAGGACGGACTTGGTGTCGTAGAGAAGGCGCCCGACCAGGGTCGACTTCCCGTCGTCCACGCTGCCCGCCGTCGCGAGCCTGAGGAGGCTGGACATCAGAAGTACCCTTCCCGCTTGCGGTCTTCCATCGCCGCCTCCGACATCCGGTCGTCGGCACGGGTGGCGCCGCGTTCCGTGAGCCGGGAGGCCGAGACCTCGGCGATGACCTCGTCCACCGTGGCGGCGGCCGATTCGATGGCGCCCGTGCACGAACCGTCGCCGACGGTCCGGTACCGCACGGTCAGTTCCCGGACGACCTCGTCCGGCCGTGGCCCGCCCCACGGGCCTTCGGCCAGCCACATGCCGTCGCGCTGGTAGACCTCGCGCCGGTGCGCGTAGTAGATCGACGGCAGTTCGACCTTCTCCCGCGCGATGTAGTTCCAGACGTCCGCCTCGGTCCAGTTGGACAGCGGGAAGACGCGGACCTGCTCGCCGGGGCGGTGCCGCCCGTTGTAGAGGTTCCACAGCTCGGGGCGCTGCCGTCGCGGCTCCCACTGGCCGAAAGCGTTGCGCAGGCTGAAGATCCGTTCCTTGGCGCGGGCGCGTTCCTCGTCGCGGCGCCCGCCGCCGAAGACCGCGTCGAACTTGTTCTCGGCGATCGTGTCGAGCAGCGGCGTGGTCTGGAGCGGGTTGCGCATCCCGTCGGCGCGCTCTTCGAGCCTGCCGTCGTCGATCCAGTCCTGGACCTTCGCCACGACCAGCCGGAGCCCGTGCTGCTCGACCACGCGGTCACGGAAGTCGATGACCTCGTCGAAGTTGTGCCCGGTGTCGACGTGCAGCAACGGGAACGGCACCGGGGCGGGCCAGAACGCCTTGATCGCCAGGTGCAGCAGGAGCGTCGAGTCCTTGCCGCCGGAGAACAGGATCACCGGCCGGTCGAACTCACCCGCCACCTCGCGGAAGATGTGGATGGCCTCGGATTCCAGCGCCGCCAGGTTGTCCTGGGAGGCGTCGGTGGCCGGTTCGAGCGTGGTCATTTCGTCCCTTCTCAACCGTGCAGGCCGCATTCGGTCTTGCCCTGCCCGGCCCAGCGGCCGCTGCGCGGGTCCTGACCCGGAGCGACCTTGGCGGTGCACGGCGCGCAGCCGATCGACAGGTAACCGATGGACACCAACGGGTTCTCGAGGATCCCGTGTTCGCTGATGTAGCCGTTGAACTCGTCGTCGGACCAGGGCGCGATCGGGTTGATCTTCACCAGCCCGTTGCGGTCGTCCCAGGTGACGATCGGGGTGTTCGCGCGGGTCGGCGCGTCGACGCGGCGGACGCCGGTCACCCACGCCGAGTACTGGGCGAGCGTCTTGCGCAGCGGCACGACCTTGCGGAGGTTGCAGCACTGGTTCGGGTCGCGCTCGTGCAGCTTCGGGCCGTACTCGGCGTCCTGTTCGGCGACGCTCTGCTCGGCTTCGGCGTTGACGATCCGCACGCCGGGGTAGACCGCCTGCACCGCGTCACGGGTGCCGATGGTCTCCGGGAAGTGGTAGCCGGTCTGCAGGAACAGCACGTCGACGTCGGGTTTGACCTGGGTGGCCAGATCGATGAGCACGGCGTCCTGCATGTTCGACGCGACGATGAAGTCGTCGCCGAACGTCTCCGCGGTCCAGCGCAGGGCCTCGGTCGCGGTCGCCTCCGCGAGCTCCTTCGAGGCTCGTTCGGCGAGGGTCTTGTAGTCGGCAGTGGCGGTCATCCTTGCGACACCTCCGGAAAGGACAGTCCGAGGAACTTCACGGTGAAGACCCGGCGGCAGCCCGAGCACAGCCAGGAGCCGCCCTCCTCGGGGCGAAGGTCTTCATCGCCACAGAAGGGGCAGTAGTACGGAGTCGCCCGCTCGGTCATTGCAAGAGGCCTTCGTCGGCCCGCAGGACCCACTGGGCGAACCGCTCGCCGGGTTCGCGGCCGACGACGTACGCCCGCACGATCCGTTCGACGTACGCGGTCAGCTCCGACGCGGTCACCTTGTGGCCGCGCAGTTTCCGGCCGAACCCGGCGTCGAGGCCGAGGCCGCCGCCGAGGTGAACCTGGAAGCCTTCGACCTGGTTGCCGTCGTCGTCGGTGACGATCTGGCCCTTGAGCCCGATGTCGGCGGTCTGGACCCGGGCGCAGGAGTTCGGGCAGCCGTTGAGGTGCACGGTGACCGGGTTCTCGATCTCGGACTGGATGTCGGCGAGCCGCTTCTCCAGTTCGGTGACCAGCTCGGCCGCGCGGGCCTTCGTCTCGACGATCGCGAGTTTGCAGAACTCCAGGCCGGTGCAGGCCATGATCCCGCGCCGCCACGGCGACGGCTCGGTCTGCAGGCCGAGGTCGGCCAGTTCTGTCTTCAGCCCGCCCACCTCGGCCTCGGGGACGTCGAGGACCACGAGTTTCTGGTGCGGGGTCAGGCGGACGCGGTTCGACCCGGCCCGCTCGGCGGCCTTGGCGACGGCCAGCAGGGTGGCACCGGAGACGCGTCCGGCGACCGGCGCGGCGCCGACGTAGAACTTGCCGTCGATCTGCGGGTGCACGCCGACGTGGTCGATCTGGGTCGCGGGCACCTCGGGCGCGGGGCCGTCGGTCAGCTCGCGCTTGAGGTACTCGTCTTCCAGCACCTGGCGGAACTTCGCCGCGCCCCAGTCCTTCACCAGGAACTTGATCCGGGCGCGGGCACGGAGCCGCCGGTAGCCGTAGTCGCGGAAGACGCTGATGACGCCTTCCCAGACGTCCGGGACCTCGTCGAGCGAGACCCAGGCGCCCAGCCGCTGGCCGATCATCGGGTTGGTGGACAGCCCGCCGCCGACCCAGACATCGAAGCCGGGGCCGTGTTCGGGGTGGTTCACGCCGACGAAGGCGACGTCGTTGATCTCGTGCGCGACGTCCTGCTGCCCGGAGACCGCGGTCTTGAACTTGCGCGGCAGGTTCGAGTAGCGCGGGTCGCCGATGTAGCGGCGCTTGATCTCGTCGATCGCGGGCGTGCCGTCGATGATCTCGTCGGCGGCGATGCCGGCGACGGGGGAGCCGAGGATGACGCGCGGGCTGTCGCCGCAGGCCTCCATCGTGGTCATCCCGGCCTTCTCCAGCTTCGCCCAGATCGTCGGGACGTCCTCGATCTGGATCCAGTGGTACTGGATGTTCTGCCGGTCGGTGATGTCGGCGGTGTCGCGCGCGTGGGTCTGCGAGATCTCGGCGAGCACGGCGAGCTGCTCGGTGGTCAGCGCGCCGCCGTCGAGCCGGACCCGCAGCATGAAGTAGCGGTCGTCGAGCTCCTCGGGCTCCAGCGTCGCGGTGCGGCCGCCGTCGATCCCGGGCTTGCGCTGGGTGTAGAGGCCGAACCAGCGGAACCGGCCCCGGAGGTCGCCGGGGTCGATCGAGTCGAACCCGCCGCGGGCGTAGATGTTCTCGATCCGCGCCCGGACGTTGAGCGGGTTGTCATCCTTCTTGGACCGCTCGTTGGGGTTGAGCGGCTCGCGGTAGCCCAGAGCCCACTGTCCTTCGCCCCGTTTCTGTTTGACCCGGGGCGTGCGGGCAGGGGTCTCGCGCGTGGGCGACGACATGGGAATCCTCCGGCTGATCGTGGTGGTGGCGGGGAGTCAGCGGTTCGTCGCACAGAGCGCGCTCGCCACGCGACGGAGATCCACGTGGCGGCGGGCCACGAGGGTGATTCCGGCGCGGGTCATTTCCTCAGCGTGCCACGCGCCCACTATGTGGTCTAGGCCGGTCCGAATGCTGGGAACACCGTCCGAAGCCGACTGTTTTCGCTGGTCAGGTGCCTGTTTCGGCGGTCAAGCCCGACTTCGCCGACGGCACTGTGACGCAGAACGCGCACGACTCAAGACGGCAGGACGCGGTCCACGAGAAGGCGGATGACGTCTTCGTCGGCGACGTCCGCGAGCACCTCCGGCAGGGTGAGCCGTTCGACGGTGAGCCCGGTCAGCGCGAGGTACATCAGCAGGACTTCCGCGCGGCCGCCCGGCATTCCCGCCGCGACGTGCCAGTCGACGCTGAGGTCGATGCCCTCGCGGATGGTCTTCGTCAGCTCGGCCGAGAGATCCGGGCGCCGGGTGGCTTCGAGCCGGAGTTCGAGCAAGGCGAGATAAGGCTCGCGATGGCCGGTCAGCCGTCCCATGAGCTCTCCGAGCAGGACGCCGACCCGGTCGTGGGACGGCGACTCCGCCTGCGGGTTCTCCATCACCTCGGCCGGCGCCGACAGCCGTTCCTGCACGCGGACGCCGACCTCGCCGAGCAGCTGGTCCCGGTTGCGGAAGTAGTTGGACGTCGTTCCCGGCGGGACATCCGCCTCGACGTCCACGGCGCGGTAGGTCAGCCCGCGGGCGCCCTCACGGGCGAGGACGGTGATGGCGGCGTCTGTGAGCGCGGTCCGGCGCTCCGGGTTCTGTCGCATCGGAACATTCTCCTTGCCTCGGTCAAACCACTGTGGTTATAGTACTACGCATCAAGTGGTTTGAACTGGGAGGAAACACCAGATGCAACTCAACGGTTTCGGTGCCTGCGTGGTCGTCGACGACATCGCCGAGACCACCGCCTGGTGGAAGCGGCACCTGCAGTTGACGGTGACGATCGAGCTGGACTGGTTCTCCAGCCTCAACGTCGGCGCGGAGGGCTATGAAATGAGCTTCGTGAAGCGCGGCCACAAGGCCACGCCGGAGCCCTGGCGGGCGCAGGAGCCCGCCGGGTCGATGGTCGGGCTGATGGTCGCCGACGCGGCGGCCGAGTACGAGCGGCTGCGCGGGGAAGGGGTCAAGTTCGTGACGGAACTCGTGGACGAGGACTTCGGGCAGCGGCACTTCTACATCGAGGACCTGAACGGCTTCCTGATCGACATCATCGAGCCGATCCCGCCGTCCGCGGAGTGGTTGGCCGCTAACGGGTTGGCCTAGTACCGCTTCGGGTGAGAGAGGCCGCGCGAGGCCTCCGTCGCCGCTAGCTTCGGTCTCCGATCCACAGAGGACGGAGGAGTTGCGCATGCGCCGATGGGTGGTCGCCGCGATGGTGCTGGCGTCCCTGCTGATCCCGGGTACGGCTTCCGGGGCTCGGCAGGGGTGTCGCCTGGTTTCGCCCGACGAGGGGGCGGTGCTGCACAAGGGCAGCTCGTACCGGTTCGAGGCGGTCGGCTGCTCGCCGAACGTCCGGGGGCATCTGGCCCAGACCGTGCTGGTCGAGGTGGCCATGAGCAGGGACGCCGCCGCGGACGACGACGGCGACTGGTCGGTCGACCACGTGGTCAACGACTACTCGCTGAACATGGAGACCCTCGTCTGGGTGCGGTTCGAGGACGGCACCCGCTCCACCTCGGTCAAGGTGTCCATCGCCGACAGATAGCGCGATCCGTGAAGGCCTCTTTCCCCGGGGAAGGAGGCCTTCACGGCGTGGGGGACACTGGGGTGTGCCCGCTCTGTTGCCCGAAACCACCACACCCGTCGAGTCGGCGCTCCCCGAGAGCGCGCTGGAAGGACTCGGCACCCGGCCGTTCGGCGTCTACGTGCACGTCCCCTTCTGCGCGACCCGCTGCGGCTACTGCGACTTCAACACCTACACCGCCGGAGAGCTGGACAGCGCTTCGTCGCCACAGTCCTGGCTCGAAGGCCTCAAGCGTGAGTTCGACCTCGCCGCGCGGGTGCTGCGTAAGCCGCCCGCGGTCGACACCGTCTTCGTCGGCGGAGGCACGCCGTCCCTGCTCGGCGCCGAAGGACTGCGAAGCGTCCTCGACGCCGTACGCGACACCTTCGGGCTCGCGCCGAGTGCCGAGGTGACGACCGAGTCCAATCCGGAGTCCACCTCGCCCGAGTTCTTCGCGGGCATCCGCGACGCCGGATACACCCGGATCTCGCTCGGGATGCAGTCGGCCGCGCAGCACGTGCTGCGGATCCTCGACCGTGTGCACACCGCGGGCCGTCCGGTCGCGGCCGCCGAAGAAGCGCGCGCCGCCGGGTTCGAGCACGTCAACCTCGACGTCATCTACGGCACGCCGGGGGAGCGGATCGAAGACCTCCAGGCCTCGCTGGACGCGGTGCTCGCCGCCGGTGTCGACCACGTCTCGGCGTACGCGCTGATCGTCGAGGAGGGCACCGCGCTCGCCCGCCGCATCCGCCGCGGCGAACTGCCCGCGCCGGACGACGACGTGCTGGCCGCCGACTACGAGATGATCGACCGCGTCCTCGCTTCGGCGGGTCTGCGCTGGTACGAGGTGTCGAACTGGGCGACGTCGGAAGATGCCCGCTGCCGGCACAACATCGGTTACTGGCGCGGCGGCGACTGGTGGGGCGCCGGACCCGGCGCGCACAGCCACGTCGGCGGCGTCCGATGGTGGAACGTCAAGCACCCCGCCCGGTACGCCGCCTCGCTCGCCGCCGGTGAGTCTCCAGCCGCGGGTCGCGAACTGCTGACCGGGGAAGACCGCCATCTGGAACGCGTGATGCTGGAACTCCGGCTGTCCGAAGGGCTTCCGCTCGACGCCCTCGCCGACGACGGCCGAGCCGAAGCCCGGGCCGCCGCCGCCGAGGGACTGCTCGATCAGTCCGCTTTGGACGGTCAAGAGCGGGCTGTGCTCACCGATCGCGGGCGGTTGCTGGCCGATGGTCTGGTGCGCCGGCTGACGTGAGGCCCAGCGCCCGGTCGACCCAGCGGCCGACCGGCAGCGCCACCACGATCGCCGCCAGCGCCAGGTGCACCAGCATGAACATCACCGCGGCCGGGACGCTCGGCGGTCCGCCGAGGAACACGATCATATGCGACGCCCACTTCAGCTCGGTCGGCTTCGTCCCGGCCGACCAGACGTCGTTGAGCGCCCAGAACGTCAGGTCGTTCGCGCCCGAGATCACCACCAGGATCGACGCGATCCCGGCCTTGAGCACGTTCGCCGTCCGGCCGCCGCCGAGGCGGTACGCCATCAGCCCGAACAGGACGATGAACGTCACGACGAACAGTTCGAACTGGTACACCGGCTGGAAGGCGTCCTCGTCGGTGGCGGCGTTCCGGGCGAACGCCTGGATCCGCATGACCAGTTCCGTGTCCAAATAGGACATGTAGACGAACACCGCGAGCACGATCAGCGCGGGACCCCACTTGGTGCGCGGGAAGAGCGCCACCGTCGCGACCGCGAACACGAACGGGCACAATTTGAACGCCCAGTCCACGATGCTGTCCAGCGTCTGGTCCGGCGGCAGCACCACCATGATCAGCAGCGCGGTCACCACGGCCGGGACGGCGGCCACCAGCCACAGCCACTTGCGGCGCCGGTAGAGCGCGGGCACCCACCCGGCGGTTTCGGGGATCGTGGCGGTCACAGGTCGTCCTTCTCTGCCCAGAACGGCCCGAGGGCGAGCGCGTCGACGTCGGTCTTCAGGTAGCACGCCACCGCGTCGGCCGGGCTGGCGACGATCGGCTCGTTGTTGTCGTTGAACGAGGTGTTGACCACCATCGGCACTCCGGTGAGCTTCTCGAACTCGCTGATCATCCGGTAGTACAGCGGGTTGTCCGACTCGCTCACCGTCTGCACGCGGGCGGTCCCGTCGACGTGGGTGATGGCCGGGACCTCGTCGCGTTTGTCCGGCAGGACGTCGAACACCAGCAGCATCACCGGCGACGGGTAGTCGCTGACGAACCAGTCGCCCGCGCGTTCCGCCAGGCACGACGGCGCGAACGGCCGGAACGCCTCGCGGTGCTTGACCTTCTCGTTCATCCGCGTCTTCGAATCGGGGTCGCGCGGGTCGGCCACCAGCGAGCGGTTGCCGAGCGCGCGCGGCCCGCATTCCATCCGGCCCTGCACCCAGCCGATGATCTTGCCCTCGGAGATCTTCTTCGCCGTGTGCGCGGCGATGTCGTCGACCTTGGTGTAGCGGACCCCGGCGTCCTGCAGGGCCAGTTCCATCTCGGCCTCGGTGTAGTCCGGGCCGGTGTAGGTGTAGCCGTCGCGAGGACGCGGCTTGCCGTACTTGCCGACCGAGACCTCCAGCGCCGAACCGATCGCGCAGCCGTCGTCGGCCGCGGCGGGCTGGGCGAAGAAGTCCTCGAACGGGGTCTCCAGCAGGATCCGCCCGTTCATCACGCTGTTCAGCGCGACACCGCCCGCGACGCACAGCCGCCGCGAACCGGTCTCTCGCTGCAGCCAGCGCGCCAGATGCAGCCCGGCCTCCTCCAGGGTGACCTGCAGGGCGTACGCGATGTCGCAGTAGTGCTGCGGCACCGGGTTCTCCGCGGTGACGCGGGTCTTGGGTCGCGCCGGGCCGAACAGGTCGGTGAACTTCTTCGACATCACGTGCTTGCCGGTGCGGTGGTGGCCGAAGAAGCCCAGTTCGAGTTCGTAGCCGCCGTCGGCGTCGAGATGGATCAGCTGCTTGAACGCGTCGACGTAGGTGTCCTTGCCCAGCGGTGCCAGCCCCATGATCTTGCCTTCGTCCCGGGTCGGGTAGAAGCCGAGATAGCCGGTGACGCCGGCGTACATCGCGCCGAGCGAGTGCGGGAACTTGATCCGCCGGATGTCGATGATCCGGTTTCCCTTGCCGTGTCCCAGATACGTCGCGGTCCCGTCGCTGCCGATACCGTCGAAGGTGAGCACCGCGGACTCTTCCCACGGCGAGATGAAGTACCCGCTGGCGGCGTGCGCCTTGTGGTGGTCGACCAGATGCGTCTTGAACTTCGTCGGGCCGGTCCAGCCCACGGCCTCCTTCACGTCGCGTTCGAGGGTGAAGGACCGCTTGATGTGCGCGAGCACCGCGCCGCCGACGTGGTAGTCGTCGACACCTTTGCCGCCGCCGGTCTTGAACGTCTCCACCATGCCCGCCGAGGAGCCGCCCTCGTCGCCGTTCTGGTTGCGGAACACCTCCAGCGTCGCCGGGAAGTACTTCGCGAACACCTTCGCCGCGTGGATGCCCTCGCGCCAGCGCTGCCAGTAGTAGGCGACGTGATCGACATCGGCGAGCGTGATCCCGCCGCGCTCCAGGCAGAACTTGATCGCCTCCGCGGGGAAGCCCCCGTCGTGCTTCACGCGGGTGAAGCGTTCTTCTTCGGCGAACGCGATGATCTCGCCGTCGCGCACGAGCGCGGCCGCCGAATCGTGGACCCTGCTGATACCCAGTACGTACATGTTCCTTCTCCAGTGCGACGTTCAGAGTTCGGGATGGTGGCGGCGCAGCAACCGCCGGAGTACGGCCGCCCGCGTGCCGATGGCGAAGACGAGGGCGGCGAATCCGCCGACCGGCCCCATCGCCGGGACGAGCGCGGCGGCGGCCAGCGGAGTGGCGACCAGACCGGCGATCGAGGCCGACGCGGTCAAGGTCAGGACCTTGCTGTTGGTGTTCTCGATCAGGAAGCCCGCGTAGAGCCGGACGGCGAACAGCACCGTTTCGGCCAGGACGAAGACACCGAGCACCACGTACGCGCCGGTGGTGTCCTCGGCGGTCAGCATCGCCCGGCCCGCCGGGATCGCGAGCGTGACACCCACCAGGACCAGGAAGACCAGCGAGCCCCGTTCGACCAGCTTGAGCAGTTCCACCGCGCGGGCCCGGCCCGCCGCCGCCCCGCTGCCGCGCATCCGTGCCGAGATCACGGGCTGGTGCACCCTCAGCTGGTAGAACAGCAGAGAGCAGAACGCGCTGCTGGCCAGCAAAGCGAGGTAGAACGGTCCACTGTCGACGGTCCGGCCCGCCAGTGCGAGGACACCGAAGACGGTCGACGTCGCCAGCAGGTCCAGCACCTCGGTCATCCCGAGCAACACGGTGCTGCGGCCGAACGCGGGCCAGAGCCGGTGTCCGTCGATCTTTTCCGCGCGCAGCCATTCTTTCGGCAGCAACGCCGCGGAGGCGGCCAGGATGAGCAGGATCCCGCCGAGCAGCAACGCGAGGTGGGTCAGCGGCGACCACCGCACGAACCAGGTCCCCACGGTCACCGCGCCGACCACCAGCGCGCCCGAGGTGAAGGCCAAGGCGTCCAAAAGGGACTTCCCGCGCAGGCGGTGCAGCCCGGAGACGGTCATCAGGAGCCCGCCGGAGATCGACCAGCCCGCGGCCGTCAGGTACAGCGCCGCGTCCGAACGCGGGGCGACCACGAGGGTGATCGCCATCGCCGCCAGGACCACCAGCACCGGCGCCACGGCGATCCGGATCGCCAGCGCCGCGACCGCGTTCCGGGTCGCGTCGAGCCTGGGCAGGCATTTCAGCGCCGATTTCTCGGCCGCGGACGGGACGAAGTTCAGCCACGACATCAGCCCGAGCGCGGTGGCGAACCGGCCGTAGTCGTGCGCTCCCCAGGCCGTGATCAGGACCAGCCCCATGGCCTGGATCGCCAGCCGGAAGGCGCCCCGGCCCGCGAGCAGCCGGAGCACCGTCGACGTCTTCGGCGCCGCGATCGACGCGGTGCCGGTGCCGTCGGTGAGCGAGGTGCCGGTCAAGGGAGAGGTACCGCCAAACCCTGTTCGTCCAGCAGGAACTTCAGGGTGCCCTGCAGCTCTTCCTCCGAAGCCAGCACTTCCGGGATGGTGGGCGCGGAAAGCACGGCGTAGCCCATCTTGTAGCCGGCCTGCTCGTACGGCTTGACGAAGGAATCCTGCTCCGCGAACAGTTCCAGGCTGCTCACCGCGGGCATCGCGCGGACCTCGTCGGTGCCTTCGATCCGGATGATCCGGCCGCCGCGGTCGGACGCGAGGATGTGCACGAGCGTCGGTCGCGGGTCGCGCGGCGAAAGCACGACCTCACCACCGGTCGCGGCGGCGATCCCCGCCGCGATCAGGTCGACGCCGGTGCTGAGCGCGATCGCCTCGGCCAGGCCGTTCCCGCCCATCCGGGCGCCCATCTCGATCAGGTAGAACTTCCCGTCACGGCCGAGGACGGCGTCGAGCGTGAGCGGACCGGTGCGATAGCCGAGTTCGGCGCACAACGCGGTCAGCATCAGCGGCAGCGCGCGGTCGACCACCGGCGGCAGCCCGGCGGGCAGCAGATGGGACGCCGTCACGAAGAACGGCGGCGGGGTCAGCGTGCGCCGGGTGACCGCGTGGAACACGATCCGGCCGTCGACCACGAGCGCTTCGATCGTGTAGTGCGAGCCGTCGAGATGCTCCTCGACGACGAGCCGTCCGGACGGCGAGAACGCGAGCGACTCGGTGAACGCGGTGTCCAGGCCGCCGGGGCTCGCGCACGAGACGACACCGCGGCTCCCGGAGGAGTCGACCGGTTTCACCAGGGTGGGGAAGCGCAGCTGCTGCGCGGCGAGGGCGAGGTCCGGACCGGGCTTCCCGCCGACACTGCGGTAGGTCGGCAGGCGCAGCCGGTCGCAGAGTTCGCGGAAGACGGACTTGTCGACCGAAGCGGCGACGGCGGCTTCGGGCAGTGGGTCCGGCAGGTTCCAGTGCCGGGTGAGCCAGGCGAGCGTGGGCAGCCCGACGTCGCTGGCCGGGCAGAGCACGCCGGCGATGTCGTCCCGGCCGTCCAGCGCGGCCGCGATCTGTTCCGGCGCGCGGACGCTGACCTGCACGAACTCGTCGGCCAGCGCCACCGCCGGCGCGCCCGCGCGGACGTCCACACAGATGGTGCGGAACCCGAGTTCCCGCGCCCGGTGATACGTGCTGACCGAACCGTCGGCCCCGCCCAGGATCACCAGGCTCCGAGGTGCCGCCGTGTCTTCGGTGTTCTTCACTCCCGCTTGCCTTTCCCCAGGATGGACCTCGGCCAGGGCCGAGGCGTAGAGCCGGTCGTCCTCGTCGACCTCGAAGTTGGCTTCCCTGATGTAGAACTGCCGTGGCCGCGCCTGCCCCGCGCCGACCACGACCAGGTAGCGGACGGTCAGCGCGAGCACGGTGAGCAGCACGGCGAACATGACGAATTCCAGCGCCGACGCGGCGTTCAGGCCGAGAAGGCCGGTGGCGGCCGCGATTCCGGCGAGCACCGAGACCCCGGCGGTCAGCATCGCCGTGGCCGAAGCGACCGTCGTCAGCCGCCGCGTGAAGCCGACGAACAGTTCGATGGCGTGCGAGGACAGGAAACCGAAGCCCACTTTGGACTCACCGCGTTCCCTGGCCCGGTGTGCCACCGGGACGGTGGTGTAGCGGCTGGTCAGCCTCGGCACGGTGGCGAGGAAATACGGGGTGCCCAGCCGGAGGTCGACGATCTCGCGCGCGAGTTCCGTGCGCACCAGCCGGAAGGCCGTCGCGCCGGGCGGGATCTCGATGCGCAGCACGCGGCGGCCGAGGAAATGAAAGGCCGCGGTACCCCAGCGCCGCAGTAAAGGATCTTGCCTATTGGTCCGGACACCGAAAACGGCGTCGTAGCCTTCCTCGGCCGCGGAGATCAATTTCCCCGCTTCGGAAGCGGGGAACTGCTGGTCGGCGTCGATGTGCAGGATCCACGGTTTCCCCGCGTACCGATAGCCCGCCGAAAAGGCGGCCTCGAACCCGAAGTTGCGGGTGAAGGACAGGTAGCGCACCCGGGGGTCGGTGTGCGCGAGCGCGCGGATGACGTCGAGTGTCCCGTCCGTGCTCCCATCGTCCACATAGAGCAGTTCGAGTGGGAGATTCCCCAACTCGGCGACGATCTCCCGATAGGACGGCTCGACGTTGTCGACCTCGTTGAAGCACGGGACGACCACGGTGAGTCCACTCTGTACGGGTCCGGGTATCGACCAGCTCATCTGTCGAAGCCCTGCGGTGAGTGCGCTATTGTGTTCGTAGCGTCACTTCCGGTGATTTCACGGTTCATGTGTCCCCTCGGCGCGGACCCGCCGGCAGATCGTGCCGGCTCGAAAGGTCCCGGTGTTATAGGCAGGTTCGCTTTGTTCCTGCCAGCACATACCGAAAGTTGGTCCTTTCAGCTCAGTCGAAAAGGTGGGAAGTTCGCAGAAAACCGGATGAACCAGACATGGGGTGTTTCCAAACCGGCGTCGATGACGCAGGCTTGCGCGCCATGTGGAAAGTGGGGGTGAGTGCTGCCTGGCGGGCCGCCTACCGGCGATCGGTCCGGTCGGCCTTCGCGACGGTGCCGTTCTACCGTGAGCGCTGGGCACTCGACGGCAGAACGGATCCCGTGCTGGTGCCCGGTCGCACCGGGGCGGACTCCGGCGCGGCGCCGCTGGCCGAGGCGGTGCACAAGATCGTCGACCTCGTGCCGCTCGCCGGTGGCGCGCAACGGATCGAATCGAACCGCGGGCTCGGTCCCGTGCTGCGCAAGGCCCGTTCGGTGGCCGGCGACGCGCTGGTCGTCGTGCTCGGCGACGAGCGGGCACGGCCGCCGTCCGACCTGCCGCGCGGAGTCCGTTGCTGTGTGGTGGATCCCGACGTCCCGGCGCCGGGTGTCCTCGCGGAACTGGCCTCGGCGCTCCGCGCCGGTCGCCGCGTGATCGCGGTCGGTGACGACAAGCAGCTGGCCGTCTTCGCCGCCACGCTGCCGGAAGACCGTGCGTACCGGGTCGAATCCGTACCGCGACGAGAACTGGACACTTTGGACACCGGACCGTACGGCGTGCTCCACGATCCGGCCCTCGGCTACCTGGGCGCGATCGAAGCGTGCGGCCGCTGGCACCTCGATTGGCCCCGCGTCTACGCGCGCCCCACGTCGGGCGGGCTCGCGTTCACCTTGCTGCGCCAGGATTCCCCGCGGTTCGTGGACGTGCTCCCGGCGGGCGGCGTGCGCGGCGAGATCGCGCCGTGCCCGCGCCACGGCACCCCGGTCGTGCTCACGTGAAGATCGGTTTCCACGACCCGCGCACCGATCCCGTTCCGCCTGGCTGGCCGGAGTTCTTCGACCTGGCGCGCCTGCATCCGGTGTGGGACTACGAGGTGATGGGACTCGACGCCTGGACCGCGCGGAATCCGCCGGTGCTGGTCACCGTCGCGGACGACGCCGGGATCGTCGCGGCGTTTTCGGTGCTGGTGTGCCGTCCCCGGTTGCGCTACCGTTTCGCGCCCACACCGGGACATCGGTTGCTGCGCCCGTTCTGGGCCGAGGTGTGCCAACCCTGGCTCAGCGGCTACCCCGGAGTGGTGTTCGACCCGAGGGTTCCGCCCGCCGAACGACGTCCGCTGATCCGGAACTTCGAACGCGCCTTGCGTACCCGGCTCGGCCCGGGGCTGCTCGGAGTGGTGTACCGGGCGCTCGGGGAGGAGTTCGCCAAGGACCTCCAAGGGCGCGGCAGGCTGGTGAAGCACGTGGATTCGGTCGCGGTGCTGGACAATCGCTTCGGCTCGGAAGACGAGTGGATCGCGTCGCTGACCAAGTCCCGCCGTGGCGGGCTCAGGCGGGAGCGGCGCAGGGTCGCGGCCGATCCCGGCCTGGTGGTCAAGGGCGGCCCCGGCCGCGAGGATCTGGACAGCGCCGAGGTCGCGGCGCTCATCCAGGCCCATCGCGCGCGGCACGGCAAGCTCGCGCTCGACACCAGGACGATGCCGTCCGCCGCGTTCCTGCACCGGTTCCTCCGGCGCCCGGACGTGCACACGCTGACCTACACCGGCCCCGACGGCAGGCTGCTGGCGGTGAACACCCTGCTCGACCATCCGGACAGCCCGGCGAAACAGCATTGGGGCACCTTGCCGGTAGGCGAGGGCGGGCGGCAGGGACTGCTGTTCGACTCCTACATCCACGCCATGCGCTACGCCACAAGGCGCGGGGTCAAGGAACTCACCGCCGGGCGCGGACTGCCCGAACTCAAGGCCACGCTGGGATTCCGGGCACGCCCGGTGTATTCCGCCGCCGTGCCGAGACCGGTACTGGGATGGTGACGATGAAGGTGGCGGCGCGGAGCACCGCGTTCGAGGTCGAGGTGCTCGATCCGAGGAGCGCGGCCGAACCCGCGGGCTGGCGGGAGTTCCTGCACCGGGCGAAGTTGTTCCCGGTCTGGGAGTACGAGGTGCTGCGCCGGGAAGCCTGGCTGGCGAAGAATCCGGCGGTGCTCGCGGTGCTCCGCCGAGGCGAGCAGGTCGTCGGCGCGTTCACCGTGATGCTGTGCCGGAGCTGGCGGGCGGACGACTTCGCGCCGCTGTCCGTCCCCGGTGGACGGTTCCGCCCCCGCTGGGCCGAGGCCTACCTCTGGCAGCTCAGCGGCTATCCCGCCGGGGTGTTCGACGAGCGGCTGGACGACGCCGACCGGCGGGAGGCCGTCCGCCGGTTCGAACGGGCACTGTGCGCTCACGCGGGCCCCGGCCTGCTGGGCGTGATCTACCGCGCGATGAACCCGGAACTCCTCCCGGTGCTGGACGGCCGGGGCCGGATGACCCGGGAGATCGACCCGATCGCCGTGCTGGCCAACGACTATCCCACTGTGGACGACTGGGAGCGGACGCTCGGCGACGGGACCAGGAAGACTTTGCGCGACCTGCGCGAGGACGGCGACCTGCGCACCGAGGCTGCCTCCGGACGGCAGGACCTGGACTGCCACGAACTCTCGGTCATGCTCAACGCCCATCGCGCCAGGCAGGACGAACGCGCCTGGGCCGGGGGACAGCGGTCGCGGTTCGGCGGGCTGCACATGGACACCCGGAGCCCGATCGCACCGTCCTATCTGGACGCGCTCGTGCGCCGCCCGGACGTCGTCACCCGCACCTACCGTGACGGATCCGGACGGCTGCTGGGCTTCGGCACGCTGTTCGACGCGTTCGGCGAATGCGCGCTGCACCAATGGGCCGCGTTGCCGGGCGCGGAAGGTGGACGCACAGGGCTCTATGCTGACTTCTACGCCAGGGGAGTGGAGCACATGGTCACCAACGGACGTCGCGAACTGACCGCCGGCCGGGCGATGCTGGAGAACAAGACCGCGCTCGGCTTCGGCACCAGGTCCCTGGTCTCGGTCGCCGTGCCGAGACCGGTGCTGGGCCGATGACCTGGGAAGTGCGGGCGCTCGACCCGCGCACCGATGCCGAACCCGGCGGCTGGGCCGCGTTCCTCGCCGCCCAGCAGGCGCCGGTGGCCTGGGACTACCACCTGCTCCGGGTCGAGTCACGCTTTTCCCGCAGCCCCAACGTCCTCACCGTGATCAGCGACGGCGGCGAGATCGTCGCCGCGGTGCTGGCGACACTGTGCGCCCCGGTGTCCCCGGACCGGCCGGGCGCGGTACGCGGCGCGGCGCGGCTCGGACCGCGCTGGGTCGAGGTGCAGCACGCGTGGCTCTCCGGCTATCCGCCGTGGTTGTTCGCGGACGAGGTCGACGCCGCCGGCCGTCGGGAGATCATGCGCCGGTTCGAGCGGGCCGTCTGCCGCTTCACCGGTCCCGGCTGCGTCGGCGTCGTCTACCGCACTGTCGAGCCGGAATCGCTCGGCATGCTGTCCGGACGGGGCAGGCCCGTTCGTGACACGAAGCCGACATCGGTGCTGGAGAACAGGTTCGTCGACGTCGAAGGCTGGCTGGCGTCGCTGCGCCGCAGCAGGCGGCTGAGCCTGCGCGGGCAGGTGAAGAAGGTCGCCGCGGACGCGGGGCTGGTCGTCCGCTCCGAAGCCGCTCGCACCGACCTCGACGCACTGGAGCTGGCCACGCTGCTGCGGCAGCACCGCGAGCGGATGGGGCCGGTGAAGTTCGACCGGCGTGGCGCGGTCACCGCCGAGTACTTCGCCGAACTCGTGCGCCGCCCGGACGTGATCACCTCGACCTACCACGACGCCGACGGCAGGCTGCTCGCGTTCGGCAACGTGCTCGATCACCCTGTCGCGCCCCTGCACCAGCACTGGGCCGCGGTGTCGCCGGAGGAGGGACGGCCGAAGCACCTCTACTTCGACGCCGTCGTCCGGAACGTGCGCTACATGATCGAGGGCAACCGGAAGTCCCTGTCGATGGGGCGGGGGCTGACCGAACTGAAGGCGACGCTCGGGTTCCAGCCGGTCCCGCTGCTCGGGGTCATCGTGCCGAGGCCGGTGACCCGATGGTGATCGAAGTGCTGGACCCCCGGCGCGATCCGGAGCCCGCGTACTGGAAACCGTTGCGGGCGAAGGCCGGTCTGCGCGCGGACTGGAGCTGGGAGGTGCTCACCACCCAAGCGTGGGCGGCGCGGACCGAGCAGCCGGTCACCGTGCTGCTCGAAGGCGGGGAACCGCGCGGCGTGGTCAGTTCCGCGTGGGTCACCGGCTTGACGCGGCGGCACCGGTTCGCCCGCCCGGCGGGGCGTGGCCGGTTCGGCGGGCTCGACGTCCGCTCACCCGGTTCGTCCGCGATGCCGGGCTGGTGGTTCGACGACGAGGACGGTGACGGCGGCGTCGGCAGGCTGCTGGACTCGTTCGTCCCCGCCATGCGCGCGGAACTCGGCTTCGGCCTGCGCGGACTGCTGGTGCGCCAGGTCGGCGAGTCCGGAGTGGACAGCGTGCGGGGCCGGTTGAAGATGGTGCGCCGGACCGAGGACGTCGCCGTCCTCGACGTCACGCCGTTCGCGAGCCGCGACGACTGGGTGAATTCGCTGGCCAAGAAACGCAAGTACAACCTGCGCAAGATCTTCCGCACCTTCGAGGCCGATCCGTCGATCGAGGCGCGGGTCGTGCCCGGGGCCGTCCTCGACCCGGTCGAGGTCGCGGAGTTGTTGCGGCACAACGAATCCAAGCACCACGACGTGCCGATCGTGCCGCTTCCGGCGTTCGTGGGTTACTGGAGCGCCCTTCTGCGGCAGCCCGACGTCCACGTTCTCTCCTACCGCGAGACCGCCACGGGCCGGATGGTCGCCCTCGCGACCTTGTTCGACCACCCGGCCCTGCCGGTCGTCCGCAACTTCGCGGCGCTCCCGCCGGAGCTGGGCGGACGGACCAACCTGTATTTCCACTTCTACGGCGAAGTGGTGCGCTGGGCGCTGGAGACCGGGCGGCCACAGGTGATGTTCGGCAAGAAGATGGCCGAGACGAAGGCGTCGCTGGGAGCGAGTCTGATGCCGCAGTACGCGGCCGCGCTCGCGCTCCTCTGACCCCGGTGCGATGCCGATTCTCGAGTGCCGGCTCGCTCGCATGCCTATCGGCCTTCGCGGCACCGGCGCACGGCAAGGGGAGGCCCGCGCGGACTCTCAAGAACCGTCCTGAACACGCATGAGGCCGCTCAGGAACAGGTCGATGGCGAACTCGAACCGTTCCCGCGCGGTCTCCTCGGTGAAGTGCTCGCCCGCGCCCAGCAGGTTCGGGAACGTCCCCGGCGGGAACGACGTCATGTACTCGACCATCCGCTTGCCGCGTTCCTCCTGCTCCGCCAGATCGATGTCGCCGTGTTGCCACCCGGCGCCCTCGTAGGCGAAAGCCTTGGCGTAGAGCCATAGCGCGTCGGCGGCGTACAGCGCCCGCTTGAGGTCGAGGCCGCCCGCGCGCAGCACCGCGAGCATGGCTTCGGCCTGCTGGAGGGCGTTCGCGCCGACCGGTACGGCGATGGCCCACGCGATCTTGGCGATGCCCGGGACCGACGTCAGCGCGCGCACGTTCTCGCGCAGGAGGTCCTTCGCCTGCTCCACCCAGCGCGCCGGGTCGGGCTCGGGGAACGGCCCGAACGCGAGGACGTGGTCGACCATCAGCTCGTGGAGCTCCTCCTTGTTCGCGACGTGGGCGTAGAGCGACGCGGGGCCGGTCTCCAGCGCCTGGGCCACCCGCCGCATGCTCACCGCGTCCAGCCCCTCCGCGGCGAGGAGGTCCAGTGCCGTCTTCACCACGAGCTCCTGGGACAGCACGGGTTTCTCGGCGCGACGCCGGGGCCTGCTCACTTCGTTCGCCTCCTGGTCCGGGGTTTCGCCGGGAACTCTACTTGACGCGAACGCCGTTCGTCTGTAGAACAGTGTTCGTAACACGAACGCTGTTCGTCTAACTGGAGGACATCATGACCGAACGACAGAACGAAGTCCTGGCCGTGCTGGGCAAGCTCACCGACGCGTGGAACGACGGCGACGCGGCCGCCTACGCGTCCCACTTCACCGAAGACGCCGACTACGTGACCTTTTTCGGGATGAACATGCCGGGCCGCGCGACCATCGAAAGCGCGCACCGGTCCCTGTTCGAGGGGCTGATGAAGGGGTCGAAGCTGGTGCCGGGAAGCGGTGAGCCCAAGGTCCGGTTCGTCCGGCCGGACGTCGCGATCGTCGTGTCCGGCGGCGGGTCGTCGCTGTCGGGTGGGACCAAGCCCGAGCCGGGCCGGGAATCGACGCTGACGTACGTGCTCGTGGAGGAATCCGACGGCTGGCGCGTCGCGTCCTTCCAGAACACCCGGGTGAGTGATCCGGCCGTGGGCGCCCGGCCGGGCGGCGAGAGGCGTACGCTCGGTTAGGTTCACCTAACCCAGGAAAGGAATCGTGGATGGCCGAGGCGCGGAGAGCGGTATCGGCGACCCGGCTGCGGGTGCTGCGCACCGAGCGGATCACCCCGCACATGGTCCGGATCGTCGCCGGGGGCGAAGAGATCTCTTCGTTCCAGCCCAACGAATTCACCGACGCGTACATCAAGGTGCACTTCCGGGTGCCCGGCGTCGACTATCCAGAACCGTTCGACCTGGCGCGTGTCCGCGAGGAACTGCCGCGTGAGCAGTGGCCGCGGATGCGCTCCTACACCGTCCGGGCCTTCGACCGGGATCTCGGCGAACTGGTGCTCGACTTCGTCCACCACGGTGACGAAGGCGTCGCCGGGCCGTGGGCCGCCGCCGCGAAACCCGGCGACGAGCTGCTGATCTCCGGACCCGGCGGGGCGTACGCGCCGGGCGAGGAGGCCGACTGGCACCTGCTCACCGGGGACGAGAGCGCCCTGCCGGCGATCGCCGCGTCACTGGAGGCGATGCCGGCGGGTGTCCCCGTGCACGCGGTCATCCTCGTGGAGGACGCGGCCGAGGAGCAGTCGCTGACGACCAAGGGCGACGCGCGGATCACCTGGCTGCACCGGAGCCGCGGAGACGATCTCGCGGCCGCCGTCCGCGCGCTCGAGTGGCGTGAGGGTGTCGTGCAGGCGTTCGTCCACGGCGAGGCCGGGTTCGTCCGCGACCTGCGCCGTCACCTGCTGGACGACCGGGGGATGCGGCGCGATCTGCTGTCGATCTCCGGATATTGGCGGATCGGGAAGACCGACGAGGCGTGGCGACTGGAGAAACAGGCCGAGCGGAACGCGTAGCCTCGGTCACATGATCGAGCTGAAGGTGGACGTCGACCCGGCCGAGGTGGGTTTCGACGCGGAGCGGCTGCGACGGATCGACAAGCATTTCGACGGGTACCTGGAGCGGAACCTGCTTCCCGGGTATCTGGCCGTGGTGACCAGGAACGGGAAGGTCGCGCATCTCGCGTCGAACGGGATGCGCGACATCGAGGCCGGGCTGCCGGTCGAGACCGACACGATCTGGCGTGTCTTCTCGATGACGAAGCCGGTCACCTCGGTCGCCGCGATGATGCTCGTCGAAGCGGGACAAATCGACCTCAAGGACCCGATTTCCCGCTGGTTGCCCGAATTCGCGGAGCCGAGGGTCTTCACAGCGGGGTCGTCCGTCAAGATGACGACCGAGCCCGCGACCGAACCGATCCGCCTCTGGCACCTGCTCACGCACACCTCGGGGCTGACCTACGGGTTCCATCGCACGCATCCGGTCGACGCGTCCTACCGTGAAGCCGGCTTCGACTGGGGCACCCCGGCCGGGCTCGACCTGGCCGGGGTCTCCGAGGCGATCGCGCGGCAGCCGTTGCTGTTCCAGCCCGGTTCGGAATGGAACTATTCGGTCGCGACGGACGTCCTCGGCAGGCTCGTCGAGGTCGTCTCCGGGCAATCCCTCGACGCCTTCTTCGCGGAGCGGATCTTCGCCCCGCTCGGCATGACCGAGACGGGGTTCCGGACCGATCCCGACGCCTTGGGCAGGCTGGCCGCGCTTTACGTGCCCCACCCGATGACCAAGGCGCCGTTCCGGCACGACGAGATGGGCAACGTCGGCCGCGTCGAGCCGTCGTGTTTCTCGGGTGGTGGCGGTCTGGTCGCGACGGCGGGCGACTACCACCGGTTCACGCAGATGCTGCTGCGCGGCGGTGAACTCGACGGTGTCCGGCTGCTCGGCCCGCGCACGATCCGGCACATGGCCACCAACCATCTGCCGGGCGGTGTGGACCTGGAGACCTACGGAGGCAGCAGCGTGTTCTCCGAGGCGCCGTACGACGGTTTCGGCTTCGGGCTGGGCTTCTCGGTGCTCGACGACCCGGTGAAGGCGAAAACCCTCGCCAGCGCGGGGGAATTCGCCTGGGGCGGCGCGGCGAGCACCACGTTCTGGGTCGACCCGGACGAAGACGTCACGGTGCTGTTCTTCACCCAGCTGCTGCCGTCCACGACCCATCCCATCCGCGCCGAACTGCGCAACCTCGTGTACCAGGCGCTGGTCGACTGAGGGAGACCCGGTCGTCACCGGGGTCACCGACCGCGACGCCGGGACGATCCGCGCGGGCGGGCTCCCCTTGAACCAGTGCGTGTTCCACCCCGCCCCGGCCCGGGAACGCGCGCTGGGCATCGACTTTCTGGGCTGGGAAAGTCCCGGAGATGCTCGGCGCGTCGTTCGGGCTCGCCAGGACTCCGCGGAACCGGGCCGTGGCGTGGCAGGCCCGCTTCGACCATCCGCGCAGTCGGTCGACCAGCGGGACAAGGTGTCCGAGACGAACGACCCGATCGCCGGACAGGGCGCGAACACGGCGGCGCACGCGGCCGCCGTCTACGAACGCCGCGTCCTCGACCACGGCGACCGCCCGTTCGGCGAAACGTTCCTGCGCGGGACTTTCGCCGAATACTGGGAAAAGGCGCAGCACGCGACATCTTCGCCGACCCCGCCGACTACGCGGGCTGGCTCACCGACGAGGAGACCGCTCGCGCTTACCTGGCGTCGAACGGCGCGTGATCCGGGGCGCAGACGGTGCCGCGCGCGGGAAGACGGCCGTAGGTCAGGTAGGCGTCGAGGGCCGCGTCGACACATTCACTGCGATTCGCGGCGCCGTGCCCCCACGCGTCCAGCGTGAGGAGCCGGGCGTCGCCGAGGACGCGTTCCGTTCGCTTCGCCCCGGCGTACGGCGTTTCCGGGTCGCCCTTGCCGTTGGCCAGCAACAGGATCGGCGCGGTCGGCCGGTTCCACGGTCCGGTGTAGCGGGCCGGGTCGGTGATGGGCCAGAAGGCGCACGGCATCGAGAGATACGTGTCGTAGGAACCGAAACCGCGGCTTTCGCGGTCGGCGGCGCGGGCCGCCTTCGGCCACGCCGCCGGGTCACGCGGGTTCGTGGTGTCCGCACAGATCGTCCCGCCACCGCCCAGCGCGGAATCGAACGGGGTCACGATCGCCTTCGCCGACACTGATTTCGTCGCTGACTGGAGGAATTCCGCCAGCGCCGGGGAGTTGGCTTCGTCGGTCAGCGCGTTGTGGGTGCGCCGGACGACGTCCTGATAGGTGATCGCGCCTGGTGTGGCTTCGAGCCGGTCGAGGATGCCGTTGTACTTGGCCCGCAGGTCCGTGCCGGGCTCGCGGAAGGCGCACCGGGTGTCGGCCGCGCAGGTGTCGAGGAACGCCTGCAACGCGCGGTCCGCGTCCCGGAAGCCGCCGAGCCTGGTGCTGAAGGGGACGTTCGCGTCCTCGGGGCGGTGCCCGGTGGACCAGGCGATCGGATCGTCGACGGCGTCCAGCGCCAGGGCGCCGACGCGATGCGGGAACAGGTTGGCGTACACCTCGCCGAGATAGGTGCCGTACGAAAGGCCGTAGTAGCGCAGCCGGGGTTCGCCGACGGCTTCGCGGAGCCTGTCGAGATCGCGGGCGACGTTCGTGGTCGACAGGTGCCCCAGCAGCGGCCCGGCGTTGCGGCCGCACGAGGCGGCGACCTCGCGGACGTCGGCGGTATGCCGGGTCTCCTGCTCGGTGGTGATCGGGAAGGTGCCCAGGACCCGTTTGAGCGGTTCGGTTTCCGCTTCACTCGCGAAACAGCGGATCGGTGTGCTCGCGCCGACCCCGCGCGGATCGAAGCCGACGATGTCGAACTGCCGGTGCAGCGACGGGGTCTGGAACTCGCTGAAGCGGCCCGGGTTCCCGGGGCCGCCGGGATTGGTGAAGACGGTTCCGCGTTTGTGCTTCTGGTCCGTCGCCGGAAGACGGCCGAGCGCGAGCGTGATCCGAGGGCCGCCCGGATCCTGATAGGACAGCGGGACCTCGACTTCGGCGCAGTCGTAGCCCGGTGGCGAGCCGGCCGGGCAGGGCCCCCAGGCGATGCCCGTCGACGCGGCCGAGGCCGCGGGCGCGAACGTTCCGGCGGTGAGCGCGGTGAGGGTGATCAAAGCTGCGGTGCGGACTCTGATGGTGGTCACCGGCCCAGCGTCCCGCCTCGCGAGCGCGCGAACCCTGGGGCGCGTACCCGGAAACATGGTGGGGTGAACCCCTCCATGTTCAACTTATAGCGCACCCGGGGGCTTGCGGCAAGACCCCGGTGATGCCGCAGAATCCTCGGCCGTAGCAAGAACAGGCCGAACAGGAGTGAAGATTTGACCGACGTCGACGTGATCATCGTGGGGGCCGGCCCGACCGGTCTGATGCTGGCCGCCGAACTGTGGCTGGCCGGTGCGCGCCCGCTGATCCTGGAACGGCGGCCGGAACAGGGCAAGACACCGAAGGCCCACGGCCTGAGCGGGCAGATCCTGGACGTGCTGCACCATCGCGGCCTGCTGGAGAAGGTCCGGGGACTCGTCACCGATCCCGTCCCGGCCCACCGTTTCCCGTTCGGCGGGGTGCACGTCGACCTCACCCGGTTCGAGGAGCCGCCGCTGAAGGCGCTCTCGGTGCGCCAGCCGCTGTTGGAGCGGTTGCTGGAGGAGCACGCCGTCGGACTCGGCGCGGAGGTCCGTCGCGGGCACGAGGTCGTCGGACTGTCCCAGGACGACGCTTCGGTGACGGCCAGGATCCGCGGGCCGGAGGGGGAGTACGAGGTGACCGCCCCGTACCTGGTGGGCTGCGACGGCGGGCGCAGTCCGATCCGGGCGATGGCCGGCATCGGATTCCCCGGCACCACCTATCCCGAGGTCAACCGGATCGGGCAGGTCAAGATCCCCGACGGGCTGACCGTGCACGACAACGGCGACATCGAGACGCCGGAACTCGGCCGGATCGCGGCGGGTTTCACGCGCACCGAGACCGGTGTGTTCGCGCTCGGTTCGCTGACGCCGGGGATCGTGTTCATCCAGACCACCGAGGACGACCCCGGCGAGGTCGACGACGACGTGCCGATGACCCTGGCCGAGTTCGGGGAGAGCATCCGGCGCGTCCTCGGCGAGGAGGTCCCGCTGGGCGAACCGGTCCGGCTCTCGCGCTACCAGTTCTCCGCACGCCAGGCGGAGCGTTATCGCGAGGGCAGGGTCCTGCTGGCGGGCGACGCGGCCCACCTGCTGCCGTCCACCGGAACGGCGATCAACGTCGGGATGTCCGACTCGGTCAACCTTGCCTGGAAGCTGGCCGCCGAGATCCAGGGACGGGCTCCGGAAGGGCTGCTGGACACCTATCACACGGAACGGCACGCCGCCGGTGCCCGCGCGCTCCTGCAGTCGCAGGCGCAGGTCGCGTTGCGGCGCGGGCACGACGAGGCCGCCGAAGCGCTCCGCGCGGTCTTCCAGGAGTTGCTGGAGGACGAGCAGGCCGCGCGACGGCTGTCGTCCCACGTCGCCGGGACCGACCTGCGCTACCCGGCGCCCGGTTCCGCGCACCCGCTCGCCGGCACGTTCGTCCCGGATCTCGCGCTGGAGACCGACGAGGGCGCGACCAGCGTCGCCGCACTGCTGCGTTCGGCTCGGCCGGTCCTGCTCGACCTGGCCGGGCGGCCGGAGCTCCGTGAACTCGCGGAGGCGGCGGGTGTCGACGTCCGCACCGCGAAGGCCGAGGACCGGCCCGCCGACGCCCTGCTGATCCGCCCGGACGGGTACGTCGCCTGGGCGGGGGACGACGCCGAGGGCCTTCGCGAATCGCTGGCGGCCTGGTTCGGCGCCTGACCCCCACGCATTTCGTCCTCTGGATGCGGTGCTTGCGTGTGCAAGGAGCGCGTTCAGAGGACGAAACGCGGGGAGTCAGCGGCCGATGACGTCCGACCCGTACCGCTTCAGCGTTTCTTCCCGCTGATCGTGCATGAGGTACAGCGCGAACTGGTCCACGCCCAGCGAAGCCAGCTCCTCCAGCCGCTCCACATGCGCCGAAGGCGGTCCCACCAAACAGAACCGGTCGACGATCTCGTCCGGCACGAAGTCGGTCGAGGGGTTCCCCGCCCGCCCGTGGTGCGAGTAGTCGTAGCCCTGCCGCTCACGGATGTAGTCGGTCAGCTCGCGCGGCACCGGCCCGGAATCGCCGTACCGCTCCACGAGATCCGCGACGTGGTTGCCGACCATCCCGCCGAACCAGCGCAGCTGCTCCCGCTGGTGCGCCACGTCGTCCCCGACGTACGCCGGGGCCGCGAGGCAGATCGTGATCCCGCCCGGATCCCGTCCCGCCGCCCGGGCCGCCTCGCGGACCGAACCGATGGTCCACCGGGCGATCGCGGGATCGGCGCACTGGAGGATGAAACCGTCCGCGTGCTCACCGACCGTCTTCAACGCCTTCGGCCCGTAGCCCGCCATCCACATTTCGAGCCTGCCGTTGCGGATCCAGGGGATCTGGACCGGTTTGTCCCGCAACAGGACCTCGCGCCCCTCGGCCAGCTCCTTGACCACGTGCATGCAGTCGCGCACGGTGGCCAAAGTGGACGGTGGCATGCCGACCACCCGGTGCGCCGAGTCGCCGCGGCCGATCCCGCACACCGTCCGGTTGCCGTACATGTCGTTGAGCGTGGCGAAGGTCGACGCCATCACCGACCAGTCCCGGGTGGCCGGGCTGGTCACCATCGGGCCCACGATCATCGACGACGTCGCCGCGAGGATCTGCGAGTAGATGACGAACGGTTCCTGCCACAGCACGCACGAGTCGAACGTCCAGCCGTAGCGGAAACCCTGATCCTCGGCGGCCTTCATCAGCCGCACGAGGTCGCGCGCGGGCGGATCGGTCTGGAGGACAATCCCGAAATCCACGGTCACCGCCTCAGCTCAGGTACTGGTTCAGGTCGCGCGAGAGGAATTTCCCGTGCGTCGTACTGCCCGAGAACCCGGACGGCGACACCACCACGCGGCCACGCGAGAGCACCGTCTCGACCTTCCCGGTGATCTCCATCCCTTCGTAGGCCGAGTAATCCACGTTCATGTGGTGCGTCTCGACCGACAGGGTCTGCTTCGCCGCCGGGTCGTAGATGACGATGTCCGCGTCCGAACCCGCCGCGATGACACCCTTGCGCGGGTACAGGCCGAACATCCGCGCCGGGGTGGTCGAGCAGGTCTCGACCCAGCGGCCGAGGGTGAGCTCGCCCGCCACGACCCCTTGGTGCAGCAGGTCCATCCGGTGCTCGACGCCGGGGATCCCGTTGGGGATCGCGCGGAAGTCGCCGCGGCCGAGTTCCTTCTGGTCCTTGAAACAGAAGGGACAGTGATCCGTCGACACCACCGAGAGGTCGTTGGTCCGCAGCCCTCGCCACAGGTCCGTCTGATGCGACTTCTCGCGCAGCGGCGGAGAAGCGACGTACTTGGAGCCCTCGAAATCCGGCTTCGCCAAGTCCTCGATGGACAGATAGAGATACTGAGGACACGTCTCCGCGAAGACGTTCTGCCCGTCGTTGCGCGCTTCCGCGACCGCCGCCAGCGCCTGCGACGCCGAGAGGTGCACGATGTACAGCGGCGCCCCGGTCACCTTGGCCAGCTGGATCGCGCGCGACGTCGCCTCGCCCTCCAGTTCCGGCGGCCGGGTGAGGCCGTGCTGCACCGGGTCGATCTTCCCGGCGGCGAAAGCCTGCGCGGCCAGCTGGTCGATCGCGATGCCGTTCTCCGCGTGCATCATGATCGTCGCGCCGATCTCGCGCGCCTTCTGCATGGCCAGCAGGATTTCGCCGTCCGTGGAGTAGAAGACCCCCGGGTACGCCATGAACATCTTGAAGCTGCCGACCCCGCCGTCGACACAGGCTTGCATCTCCTTCAACGACGAATCGTTGACGTCGGAGACGATCATGTGGAAGCCGTAGTCGATGGCGCAGTTGCCGTCGGCCTTCTTGTGCCACTTGTCCATAGTGGACAGCAAGGAAGTGCCTTTGGCCTGGACGGCGAAGTCGATGATCGTGGTGGTCCCGCCCCACGCCGCCGCCGTCGTCCCGGTGCCGAAGGTGTCGACGGAATGCGTCCCGCCGAACGGCATCTCCATATGGGTGTGCGCGTCGATCCCGCCGGGCAGCACGTACTTCCCGGTGGCGTCGATGGTCTCGTCGGCCGGCCCGAGCGTGCCCGGGGCGCCGACGGCCACGATGATCTCGCCGTCGACGAGGACGTCCGCCGCCGAAGCGCCCGCCGTGGACAGCACCTGCCCGCCGCTGATGAGGGTGGTCATCACGCCTCCGCGAGGGGTCCGTAGCTGTCGGGACGCCGGTCTCGGTAGAAGGCCCACAGATCCCGTACCTCGGCGAGTTTCGCCATGTCGAGGTCGCGGACGACGATCTCCTCCTCGGTGTCGGACGCCGCTTCGCCGACGAGCTGGCCGCGCGGGTCGGCGAAGTACGATTGACCATAGAAGTCGTTGTCGCCCAAGGGTTCCACGCCGACACGGTTGATCGTGCCGACGTAGTACTCGTTCGCGACGGCGGCCGCGGGCTGCTCCAGCCGCCACAGGTACTCCGAGAGACCCCGGCTCGTCGCCGACGGGTTGAACACGATCTTCGCGCCCGCCAGGCCCAGCGCGCGCCAGCCCTCCGGGAAGTGCCGCTCGTAACAGATGTAGACGCCGATGCGGCCGACGGCGGTGTCGAACACCGGGTAACCCATGTTCCCGGGCCGGAAGTAGAACTTCTCCCAGAAGCCCTTCACCTGCGGGATGTGGTTCTTGCGGTGCTTGCCGAGGTACGTGCCGTCGGCGTCGATCACCGCGGCGGTGTTGTAGTACACGCCGGGCTGCTCGACCTCGTACATCGGCACGACCAGCACGACACCGTGGCGTTCGGCTACCTCCTGCATGAGCTTCGTCGTCGGCCCGTCGGGGATGCCTTCGGTGTAGGAGTAGTAATCGGTGTCCTGCACCTGGCAGAAATACGGGCCGTAGAACAACTCCTGCAGGCAGACGACCTGGGCGCCCTGCGAAGCGGCCTTGCCGATGGCTTCGACCGCGTTCGCGATCATGGACTCCTTGTCACCGGTCCACCGCTGCTGGATCAATCCGGCTCGGACCACGTCGCTCACTTGCGTCCTCCTTATTGCTGGTGCGGTTGCGTTCGGGCAGGGACAGCAGCAGGTAGACGACGAAAGCGCCCGCCAGGCCGACGACCCAGTTGTAGTCGTAAAGCGGTTTGAGGACCGGGATCAGCCCGTCGGCGGGGAACGGCCCGCCGTACGCGCCGCCGACCGAGAGCACGGCACCGACCAGTGTCGCGACCAGCGCGCGCCAGTTCCAGCCGCCGTTGAACCAGTAGACGCCGCGTTCGGAGTAAAGGTCCCGCAGTTTCAGTTCGGTGCGGTTGACGACCCAGTAGCCGGCGACGAGCACCCCGGCGACGGCGCCGAGCAGGCCGCCGTAGAACCCGAGCCACGCGAAGATGTAGATGTTCGGGTCGGAGTAGAGCCGCCACGGCTGGATGAGGATGCCGATGATCCCGGTGATCAGCCCGCCGACGGCGAAGGTGATCTTCTTCGGGAACGCGTTGGAGAAGTCGTAGGACGGGCTGACCACGTTGGCCGCGAGGTTCGCCGAAACGGTCGCCAGCACCAGCGCGATCAGCGCGACCACCACGACGACCGGGGAGTCGAACCGGTCGGCCAGTTTCGCCGGATCCCAGATCTGCTCGCCGTAGAGGACGCTGCCGCCCGAGGTGGTCAGGATCGCGACGATCGCGATGAACGTCATCGTGGTCGGCAGGCCGAGGATCTGGCCGCGGACCTGCTTGCCCTGGCTGCCGCCGAAGCGGGTGAAGTCCGGCATGTTGAGCGAAAGCGTCGACCAGAACGCGATCATCGCCATCAGCGACGGCGCGAACACCTTCCAGAAGTCCGGCCCCCAGCCGAGTTTCCCGGGTTCGGCCAGGATGGGGCCGAGCCCGCCCGCCTTGACCAGCACATAGCCCAGCAGGATCAGGAAACCGACCGACACCAGCGGCGCCGTCCAGTTCTCGAACCGGCGGACCGCCTCCATCCCGCGCCAGATGATGAGCATCTGGAACAGCCAGAACAGTCCGAAGGAGAGCCAGAGCGTCCAGTGCTGGCCGAGGACGACCGCGGAGTCCTTCCAGGCGGGACCCGCCAGCCTCCCGACGATGATGTAGATCGCCTCGCCGCCGACCCAGGTCTGGATGCCGAACCAGCCGCACGCGATGAACGCCCGCAGCAACGCCGCCAGATTCGCGCCGCGCATGCCGAAGAAGGCGCGGGCGAACACCGGGAACGGGATGCCGTACTTCGTCCCGGCGTGGCTGTTGAGCAGCATCGGGGCCAGCACGATCAGGTTGCCGATGGTGATCGTGAGCAGTGCTTGGACCCAGTTCATCCCGAGCGCGATCAGCGACGCCGCGAGCGCGTAGGACGGGATGTTGTGCGCCATGCCCATCCACAGCGCGAAGTAGGTGTAGGTGGTCCAGGTCCGCTTTTCGACCGGTACCGGGGCGAGTTCTTCGTTGTAGAAGCGGCTGTCCTTCAAGGACTCGACCTCGCCGAGTTCTACCCGGCCATCAGGGTGCACGTGCTGCGTTCCGCGTGCCGTCGGCTCCATTGCGGAATCGTGCTCGCCCGCCCCGCGCGGGTGGGACTGGCAGACTGTTCACTGTTGATGGCGTCGGAGCGCAGACTGTCGATTGCTTTCGAAGGATCACGGTGCATGACCTGCGTCACACACACGCACGTAGTAATCCGGCAAACCGGCTGAAACATCTCCACAGGATCTCCACAGCTCACCCGGATGGTCTCCACGGCCGGTGCTTACAGTCATCCCCATGGAACTGGGAGGACGCCGGGTGCTGGTCGTCGAGGACGACGTGACCATCGCCGAAAGCATCGCCGCGCGGTTGCGGGCCGAGGGATTCTCGGTGGATCTGGCGCACGACGGCCCGTCCGGTGTCGAGACGGACGCCGAGCGGGAGCCGGACCTGGTGGTGCTCGACGTGATGCTGCCCGGCTTCGACGGGCTGGAGGTCTGCCGCCGGATCCAGGCCCGCCGCCCGGTCCCGGTGCTGATGCTGACCGCCCGGTCGGACGAGACGGACATGCTGATCGGTCTCGGCGTCGGCGCGGACGACTACCTCACCAAACCGTTCTCCATGCGGGTGCTCTCGGCCAGGGTGCACGCGCTGCTGCGCCGCGTCGAACGGTCGGCCCGCACCGACGTGAGCGAAGCGGGCACGAAGATCGTGCTCGGCGACCTCGAGATCGACGTCGACCAGCGGCGGGTCACGCGCGCGGGCGCGCCCGCCCAGCTGACGCCGATCGAGTTCGACCTCCTCGTCCACTTCGCGAAGCGGCCGCGGGCGGTCCAGCCGAGAGAGCGCCTGCTGAGCGAGGTCTGGGACTGGGACGTCGCGGGCACCGGTTCGGGCACCCGCGCGGTCGACAGCCACATCAAGGCGCTGCGCCGCAAACTGGGCGCGGACCTCATCCGCACCGTGCACGGCGTCGGCTACGCCCTGGAGGTGGGATCGTGAAGCTGCGCCCGCTGTTCGGCCGGATCGTCGACATGCTCCCGAGACCGCTCGACCCGGTCCGCTCCATCAAGCTCAAGCTCGCGATCCTGCTGGTGTCCTCGGGCGGGATCGCGTTCGCCTTCTTCAACTGGCAGATCGGCTGGCTGCCGCCGCGGACCACGATCGCGGCCATGGTGCTGGCCGTGGTCACCTCGCAGATCCTGGCGCACGGGATGACCAGGCCGCTGCGCGAGATGACCGCCGCCGCCCGCGCGATGGCCAAGGGCGACTACACCCGCCGCGTCCGGGCGACCGCCCGCGACGAGGTCGGGGAGCTGGCGCACGCCTTCAACCAGATGGCCGCCGACCTCGACGCCTCGGATCAGCGCCGTCGCGAGCTGATCGCCAACGTCTCCCACGAACTCCGCACGCCGATCACCGCGCTGAACGGGGTGCTGGAGAACCTGGTCGACGGGGTCGCCCAAGCCGATCCGGCGACGCTGAAGACCGCGCTGCAGCAGACCGAACGCCTCGGCAGGCTGGTCTCGGAGCTGCTCGACCTCTCGCGGATCGACGCCGGGGCTTTTCCGCTGCAGCTGGAGGAGTTCGACCTCGAACTGCTGCTGGAGGAGGTCGCCGCCGAAGCGGGGGTGACCGCCGCCGCGACCGGTCGTGGCGTGGGGTTCGCCGTCGACGTCCAGCCGCCCGGCGCGACCGCCGTCGCCGACCGCGGCCGGCTCTACCAGGTCGTGGTCAACCTGCTCGACAACGCCGTCCGGCACGGGCCGTCCGGGGGAGAGGTCCGCGTGCGGGCGGAGGCACGCGGGGCCGACGTCGTCATCGAGGTCGAAGACGAAGGCCCCGGGATCCCGCCGGGCGAGCGGGACAGCGTGTTCGAACGGTTCACCCGCGGCGAGCGGGCGGGCGGCGGGGGCACCGGCCTCGGTCTCGCGATCGCCCGGTGGGTGGTCGACCTCCACGACGGCAGCATCGCCGTGGTGACGCCCGAACACCGGACCGGCTGCGTCATCCGCGTCGTGATCCCCGTTCCCTAGGTCCCGGCCGCGCTTCCCTCGGCGGCCCCTCACGTCCCACGATATGTGCTTTCGCAAACTGGAGGGCTCGATGAGCGAAGAAGAGAAGGACAAGCAGGCGCACGCCTCCCCGCCCTCGGCGGCGGCCACCTTGCCGCCCGCGCCGCCGGTGCCGATCCTGCATCGGCCCACTCCGCCGCCGAAGTCGTCGATCGTCCCGCTGCCCGGTTCGGTCCTGCCCGCGGCGGTCGCGACCGGGCTGATCGCCGCCGTGGTCATGCCGGACGACCCCGGGGTCGGCTGGTTCGTGGCAGGCCTCGCCTTCGCGGTGGCCGTCTACTTCGCCGACAAACGGGCCCGCGGCGCCGCCGGACCACACTTCGGCCTGGCTGGCGCGTTGTGGACGGTGGCCGCGCTCGGGCTGCTCGCGGTCGGCATGTTCCGAGCTTCGGTGTGGCTGAACGTGTTGTGCGTGCTGACCGCCTGTGTCGCGGGATCGCTGGCGGTGGTCGGGAAACGCACCGTCAACACGATCGTCTACGACGTCTTCGCGGTCCCGATCGAGGCGCTGCTTTCGGTTCCGTGGATCGGGCGCGGGCTGGTGAAGCTCGGGAAGAGGACGGAAGGCCGCGGCAGGCCGAAGTTCCTGGTGCCCGTGCTGGTGAGCGCCTTGCTTCTGCTGGTGTTCGTGCCGCTGCTGCGGGGCGCGGACGCCGCGTTCGCGAACGTCGTCGACGCGGTGATCCCCGAGCTGAACCCGGACGTCTTCGTGCGCTGGGGTTTCCTCTTCGTGGTGGCCGCGTTCGCCGTCACCGGGGCGTGCTACCTGCTGGCGGCGCCGCCGCTGCCCGCCGACGACGACGCGCCGCGCAAACGACTCGCGCACCGGCTCGAATGGACGTTGCCGCTGGGGGTGCTGGTGCTGCTGTTCACGAGTTTCGTCGTGGTCCGGCTCGTCGTGCTGTTCGGCGGCAGCGAATACGTCCTGGTCACGAGCGGTCTGACGGCGGCCGAGTACGCCAGGAGCGGGTTCTGGCAGCTGTCCGCGATCACCGTGCTGACCCTCCTGCTGGTCGCCGCCGCGCTGCGGTGGGCGCCGAAGTCCTCGGTGGCCGATCGTGCCTGGCAGCGGGGGCTGCTCGGCGCGTTGAGCGTGCTCAGCCTGGTGCTGGTCGCGTCCGCGTTGAGTCGCATGTGGACATACCAGCAGGCGTACGGGTTCACCGTGCTGAGGCTGCTGGTGGAGGTCTGCGAACTGTGGATCGGCCTGATCTTTTTGCTGGTACTGGCATCCCTGGTCCCGCTGCGGTCGTCCTGGCTGCCGCGCGCGGCCATCGGCGCCGCCGTGGTGGCGCTGCTGGGGCTGGCGCTCCTCGACCCGGAACGGTTCATCGCCGACCGCAACATCGACCGGCTGGCCGACGGCAAGTCGCTCGACACCGGTTATCTGTCACGGTTTTCGGCCGACGTCGTGCCGTCGGCCGATCGGCTCCCCGAACCGCTGCGGTCCTGCGTGCTCGGACCGGTCGTGACCGGAATCTCGCAAGATGATTGGCGCGGATGGAACCTGAGCCGGTCCCTCGCGCGTCAGACCCCCGTTGCCGCGAAGGACGGGATCGGGTGCCGGTACCCGATCCGTTCTTGAGCCGTGACACCACGGCCTTGATCGCCCTCCTGGGGGTGAGGGCGATCAAGGCGGTGGTGAACCGCGCCCGCCGGGCCACCGAGGGGGAGGCCCGGCGGAAGCCTTGCGCGGCAACGATTTCCGGTCTTGTCAGAAAGTGAAGACGCCGGCCGACTCGGTGTCGGCGACGCAGCGGTTGGCGTACGAGGTGCGGTAGGTGACCGGTTCGCCGCGCCATTTGCCGACCGCGGAGACGTCCACCGGGTTGTACTCCAGGGTGCAGGCCCGCGGTTCCGAGCGCAGCCTGTCGAACTTCCCGTCCACTTCGGACAGTTTGGCGCAGGCGCCGCCGCGTCCCGGGTGTGAACCCCCGGTGGGCTCGCAGGTGAGCGAGACGGTGCCGACCCGGCCTCGTGCGTCGTGGCTGGTCAGCTGGAACGTGGATTCGGCGGGTTGCGCCGGGGCCATGCAGGCCAGCGCGAGCACACAGGCGCCGATCGGTTCGAAGAAAGCCATATTTACCCTATCGGCTGACGTGACCCGATCACTGTGTTCCACGCTCGGGTGAGATTCACTCACCCGGACGTGTGGTCGCCGGCTTCTCGGATGTCGTGCGCGAGCAGGGCGACATAAAGGGAGAGCATCGACTCCGGATCTTCCAGCCGCACCCCGAGGACCTGCTCGATCCGGGCCAGCTGCTGGTAGTACGCGGTCCGTGAGGTGTGCGCGGCCGCCGCGGCGGCCGACTTGTTGCCCCCGTGCTCGCAGTAATGCCTCAACGCCTGAACGAGTCTGCTGCCCTGCGCGGCGTCCCTGCTCAGCAAGGGGCCGAGCTCCCGCGCCGCGAACGCGGTGATCCGCTCGTCGCCCGCCAGCAGGTGCAGCAGCCCGCGCAACCGGACGTCGTCGAGGCGGTGGACCACCCGCTCCGCGTTCTCGGCGAGCGCCGCGGCCGCGACCTGGGCGGCCTCGACGAGCGTCCGTCGCGCCTCGGCCGGTCCGCTGCCCGTCGTCCCGACCGCGACCACGGCGGGCGCGCCGGAGCGGGCCTCGTGGACGTCGGTGGCCAGCCGCCGCAGGACCGCGTCGACCCCGGCCTCCGGCGAGAGCGCGATCAGCGCGCGCACCTGCGTGTCGTCGGTGGCCACCAGCGCGGACACCTTGGCGCGGCGGGCGGCGAGCGCGGTCGCCTCGGCGAGTTCCCTCAGCAGCACCGGGGTCGACTGGGCGGACTTGGCGGTCGCGGTGATCCTGGGGCGCACGGCGACCCCGACCAGCAGCCGTCCCGTCAGCGGGACGCCCAGCGCGGACGCCCGCGCGGTCAGTTCGGCGGGCGGCACCGGGTTCGCCAGCAGTTCGGTCAGGATCGCGCGGTGCGCCTGGCGTTCGAGGCTGTCGGTGTCCTTGGCGACCAGCCGGTGCACCGCGAGCGCGGACGCGGCGCGTTCGGCGACCACGACGTGCCGGTGCGGCGGCGGATCCCCGCAGACGAGGACCAGCCGTCCCCAGTCGTGCCCGCGCGCGCCGACCACGGTGATCAGCCAGCCCGCGCCCGCGTGGAAGCCGGTCCGCTCGCCGACCTGCACCGGCCGCGACCGCGACGGCCAGCCGGGCAGCAGCTCGCCGGGGTCGGCGCCCGCCGTGTCGTAGGCGAGGACCTCGTGCGACAGCGTCTCCAGGACGACGGGATGTTCGGTGAGCCTCGCGACCTCGCGCAGGATGTCGCCCGGTTCGGCGCCGGCGATCGTCAGCGCGGTGAAGGTCTCGTGGACCCGTTCCGCCGCGCGCAGTTCGTCGACCTGGGCGTCGACGATCAGCCCGTTCACCGCCTCGGTGACCGACACGAACCGCGTCTCCCGCGAAAGGGTGATCAGCGGGACGCCGTGCCGGTCCGCGGCCTCGACCAGCGCGGGCGGCAGCTTCTCGCTCCAATGCCGGACCAGTTCGACGACGACCCCGGCCACTCCGACCCCCGCCAGGTCGGCGACGTACCGGGCGAGCGCGGGACCGTCGTCGGGCAGCGCGACCCCGGTGGTGAGCACGAGCTCCCCGCCGCGCAGCAGCGGGGCGATGTCCGCGACCTCGGCGACGTGCGCCCAGCGGACCGGCGCGTCCAGCCCCGCCGCCCCCGCCACCACATGCGGCCTGCCCTGACGCAGCACCGGCAGCGCGAGCACCTCGGCGACGGTCGGGTACATCGGCCTCCCACCTGGTCGGAACGCAGAGAGACAGACTGTACGGCCGGGACCGGGAGTCCGTACACGTTGCCGATGGCGTCGGTGTGGCGCGCGCACCCAGACTCGACCGGGAGCAGGCACCCGGACCAGGAAGGCGGACCCCGTGACCGACCGGATCAACCACTGGATGGACGGCAAACCGTACGAAGGCGTGAGCGAACGATCCGGTGACGTGTTCGACCCGGCCACCGGGCAGGTGCGGGCGAAGGTCGCCTTCGCGGCGCAGGAAGACGTCGACGCCGCCGTAGCGGCCGCGTCCCGGGCGTTGCCGGGCTGGCGCGGGACGTCCCTGGCCGGGCGGACGCGGGTGCTGTTCGCCTTCCGCGAGCTGCTTTCGGCGCGGCGTCACGAGCTGGCGAAGATCGTCACCGGCGAACACGGCAAGGTCGAATCCGACGCGGCGGGCGAGGTCGCGCGCGCCATCGAGAACGTCGAGTACGCCTGCGGCGCCGCGCAGATGCTCAAGGGCGGGTTCAGCGAGAACGCCTCGACCGGCGTCGACGTCTACTCGATCTCGCAGCCCCTGGGCGTCGTCGGCGTGATCTCGCCGTTCAACTTCCCCGCGATGGTCCCGCTGTGGTTCGTGCCGAACGCGCTCGCCTGCGGCAACACCGTCGTGCTCAAACCGAGCGAGAAGGACCCGTCCGCGGCGGTGTTCATCGCGGAACTGTTCGCCGAGGCGGGCCTGCCCGACGGCGTCCTCAACGTCCTGCACGGGGACAAGGTCGCCGTCGACGGGCTGCTGGAACACCGCGACGTCAAGGCGATCTCGTTCGTCGGGTCGACGCCGATCGCGAAGTACGTCTACGAAACCGGGACCAGGCACGGGAAACGCGTGCAGGCGCTCGGCGGCGCGAAGAACCACATGGTCGTCCTCCCGGACGCCGACCTCGACCTCGCCGCCGACGCGGCCGTCTCCGCGGGCTTCGGCTCGGCGGGGGAGCGGTGCATGGCGGTGTCGGTCGTCGTCGCGGTCGACCCGGTCGGCGACGAACTGGTCGCGAAGATCGCCGAGCGCATCTCGCGGCTGCGCGTCGGTGACGGCATGCGGCCGGAGTCGGAGATGGGCCCGCTGGTGACCGCGGCGCACCACGAACGCGTCGAGTCCTATGTGGAGGCGGGAGTCCAAGCGGGCGCCCGGCTCGTCGTCGACGGCCGCGGCATCGAGGTCGACGGCGAGGACGGCGGCTTCTGGCTCGGCCCGACGCTGTTCGACCAGGTCACGCCGGACATGTCGATCTACACCGACGAGATCTTCGGCCCGGTGCTGGCGGTCGCGCGGGCCGAGGGTTACGACGCGGCGCTGGAGCTGATCAACGCCAACGCCTACGGCAACGGCACCGCGATCTTCACCAACGACGGGCGGGCCGCGCGCCGGTTCCAGAACGAGGTCGAGGTCGGGATGGTCGGCGTGAACGTGCCGATCCCGGTGCCGGTCGGCTACTACTCGTTCGGCGGCTGGAAGGACTCGCTGTTCGGCGACAGCCACGCCTACGGGCCGGAGGGGTTCCACTTCTTCACGCGGACGAAGGTCGTCACGTCGCGGTGGCCGGACCCGTCGCAGGGCGGAGTCAACCTCGGGTTCCCCCGCAACAGCTGAGCCGAAGGGGACCATCCCCGCACAGGACGCGGCGAAGGGCGCTTTCACCTCATCTCATGCGGTGAAAGCGTCCTTCGGCTCCCCGGGCACTATGCCTTCCGTAAACTCGTTGTGAGGACGAGCCGAAGGAGGTGCAGGTGGCCAACGCGGAAGAGCGCCGTTTCGAAGTGCTGCGCGCGATCGTCGCCGACTACGTGTCGAACCAGGAGCCGGTCGGATCCAAGGCGATCGTCGACCGCCACAACCTCGGTGTGTCCAGCGCCACCGTGCGCAACGACATGGCGGCGCTGGAGGAAGAGGGCTACATCACACAGCCCCACACCAGCGCCGGGCGCATCCCCACCGACAAGGGGTACCGGCTCTTCGTCGACCGGATCGCCGAGGTCAAACCGCTCAGCTCGGCCGAACGCCGGGCCATCACGGCCTTCCTCGACAGCGGCACCGACGTCGACGACGTCCTGCGCCGGTCCGTCCGGCTGCTCGCCCAGCTGACCAGGCAGGTCGCGGTCATCCAGTACCCGATGATGACCAACTCCGCCGTCCGTCACCTGGAAGTGGTGCCGCTCACCCCCGCCCGGCTGATGCTGGTGCTGATCACCGACTCCGGCCGGGTCGACCAGCGCACCGTCGACCTCGGGGACGTCGTCACCGAGGAGAGCGTCGGCAGGTTGCGCACGGTGCTCAACGGGGCGCTGGCGGGACGCCGGCTTTCCGAGGCCGCGGCGGCGGTCGCCGAACTGCCCGAGAAGTCGCCGGGCGAGCTGCGCGACAGCCTCACCCGCGTCTGCACCGTACTGGTGGAATCGCTGGTCGAGCACCCGGAAGAACGGCTGGTGCTGGGCGGCACGGCGAACCTCACCCGCAACGTCTCGGACTTCCCGGGATCACTCCGGCAGGTGCTGGAGGCGCTCGAGGAGCAGGTCATCGTGCTCAAGCTCCTCGCGGCCGCCCGCAACCCCGGTGCGATCACCGTGCGCATCGGTGAGGAAAATGAGGACGAGCAGATGCGCAGCACCTCGGTGGTGTCCATCGGCTATGGCATGGACGACCTGCTGCTGGGCGGGATGGGCGTCGTCGGGCCCACCAGGATGGACTACCCGAACACCATCGCCGCGGTACGTGCGGTGGCGAACTACGTGGGGCAGATCCTCTCCGGCCGCTGAACGCGGCGTTGAGGTCTAAGTCAGAAGGAGAAGGCGGAGACGGTGGCGAGGGACTATTACGGCATTCTCGGGGTTGCGAAGAACGCGACGGATCAGGAGATCAAGCGCGCGTACCGCAAGCTGGCCCGTGAACTGCACCCCGACGTCAACCCGTCGGAGGACGCCCAGCACCGCTTCGGCGAGGTGACCACCGCGTACGAGGTGCTGTCTGATCCGCAGAAGCGCAAGGTCGTCGACCTCGGCGGCGACCCGATGGACGGCGGCGCGCGCGGTGGCGGCGGCGGAGACCCGTTCGCGGGCTTCGGCGGCCTCGGCGACATCATGGACGCCTTCTTCGGCGCCGCGGGTGGTGGCGGCGGTCGCGGCCGCGGTCCCCGCAGCCGCGTGCAGCCCGGGTCCGACGCGCTCATCCGCCTCGGCCTGACGCTGGAGGACTGCGCCACCGGCGTCGACCGCGAGATCACCGTCGACACCGCCATCGTCTGCGACCTGTGCCGCGGCGCCGGTGCGACCGAAGGTACCGGCACCAAGACCTGCGACACCTGCGGCGGCGCCGGCGAGGTCCAGTCCGTGCAGCGGTCCTTCCTCGGTCAGGTCGTCACCGCCCGCCCCTGCCCGGTCTGCCGCGGCTTCGGCGAGGTCATCCCCGACCCCTGCCGCCAGTGCGGCGGCGACGGCCGCGTCCGCGCCCGCCGCAACGTCACCGCCAAGATCCCGCCGGGCGTCGGCGACGGCATGCGCATCCGGCTCTCCGGCCAGGGCGAGGTCGGCCCCGGCGGCGGCCCGGCGGGCGACCTGTACGTCGAGATCGACGAGGCGCCGCACGAGGTGTTCGTCCGGCAGGGCAACGACCTGCACTGCAACTTCCGCATCCCGATGACCACCGCCGCCCTCGGCGCCACGGTGCCCATCGAGACGCTCATCGACGGCGACTACGAACTCGACATCGAACCGGGCACCCAGCCCGCCACCGAACTCGTGCTCACCGCCAAGGGCATGCCGCGCCTGCGGTCCTCCGGCCGCGTCGACGGCCGCGGCGACCTGCACGTCCACATCGACGTCGTCGTGCCGACCAAACTCGACGACGCGCAGCGCGAGCTCCTCATCGACCTGGCGCAGCAGCGCGGCGAAGACGTGCCTTCCCTGTCTTCGAACGGTTCCAAGCCCGGCGGGCTGTTCTCCAAGCTGCGCACCAAGAACCACCGGTAACCCGTGCCCGAGACGACACTGCCGGTCTTCCTCACCGAAACGCTGCCCGGATCCGGGCGCACCACGCTCGACGGCGAGGAAGCCCGGCACGCCGCCACCGTCCGGCGGCTGCGCGTCGGCGAACGCCTTGTCCTCTCCGACGGCGAAGGCGGCATGGCGCGCTGCGTCGTCGAAGCCGTCCAGGCAGGCCGCGACGCGGCACTCACCCTCACCATCGAAGAACACTGGACCGAGGACCCGCCCGCACAGCGCGTCATCGTCGCCCAGGCACTCGCCAAAGGCGACCGCGGCGAACTCGCCGTCGAACTCGCCACCGAGGCGGGCGCCGACGCCATCGTCCCCTGGCGCGCCGCCCGCAGCGTCGCCCGCTGGGAAGACGGAACCCGCGGCGACAAAGCCCTCAACCGCTGGCGCACCACCGCCCGCGCCGCCGCCAAACAGGCCCGCCGCGCCCACGTCCCCGAAGTCGCCGAGCCCGTCACCACCCGCGAACTCGCCGAACTCGCCCAGACCGTTTCCCGCGCCCTCGTCCTCGAATCCGGCATCACCACCCGGCTCACCGAGATCGAACTCCCGGCACAAGGCGACATCCTCCTCGTCGTCGGCCCCGAGGGCGGCGTCACCGACGAAGAACTCACCACCCTCACCGACGCCGGCGCGACCGCCATCCGGTTGGGCCCCACCGTTTTGCGCACCTCCACCGCCGCCGCCGTCGCGCTCGGCGCGCTCGGAGTTCTCACCGACCGCTGGACGTGAAAAAACACCCCACTAATTTGCGGCCGGTTATGGCCAGGCCAAGGGGAAGCCGACCTTGTTCTGCAGGAGCTCACGTTCTGCGGCAAGTTGGTCGAAAACCATCTTGGTCGAATCTTTGCTGCCCGTGT
>NZ_JBFBGL010000025.1:0-6624 GCF_040684635.1 Amycolatopsis sp. NPDC089917
CGCGGGGGGGGGGGGGGTGGCGGGGGGTCTTTGTGGTTCCCAAACACCACTTTGGGGGGGCGTGGGGGGCCCCGTGGGGCCCCCCCCCCACACCGCCTTCCGTCAAGCCGTACCGGGTCGCGAGGCGGTTATCTGAAACCTTCACCGACGCTGTCCACCCGCCCCGGAGCAAATCCGTCGGGGGCGACCTGCCACTCACGACTCCCTCGGCCGGGGTGGTCGTGAGTGGCAAGTGTCGTTAGAACGCGACTTGCCACTCACGACCCACCCGGCCGATGCTCACCCCCGCACCATTTTCCCGGCACGACTCCCCCACGTGGGTGACGTGCCGCTACTCCGGCCGTGTCCCAGGGGAAGCGGAGATCGCCCGGCCCGAAGTGCCTGTCAGGCAGGCGGATTCGCGGCGAAGTGAGTTCCGCCACCGCCCCGGGATCCGGGGCGCGAGGCGTTGTCCAGCGGCGACGGTCCCCTGCGACCGCTCGTCGCTCCACTGTGGAGGGCCGCTCGGCGGGCACGAGGCGATGCGCCATCGGAGTGATCGAGACACCCGCGCGGATCGACGAAGAGTCGCACCGCCTCGGACGCCACAATCGCGGCGCATTCGTCCTCAGAGCGCCGCAGATCCGTTCGGGGCTCCAGGATTCCCCAGGACGACGTTCAAGGGCGTTGCGGGGCAAGGAGACGGCCGGAGCGTACTGCCACCGAAAATGCGGCAGGGCCCCGCGCCGTGCGCGGGGCCCTGCCGTTGGCTCACTCGTGGAGAGGGAGCTTACTTCTTCTTCGCGGCGGCCGAAGTCCGCTTGGCCGGAGCCTTCTTGGCGGGAGCCTTGGCCGCGGTCGCCTTGGCGGCCGGCTTCGCGGCGGCCTTGGTGGCGGTCGCCTTCTTGGCCGTGGTGGCGCGAGTCGTGGCCTTGGCCGCGGTCTTCGGCGCCGCCTTCGCGGCGGTCGTCTTGGCCGCTGCCTTGGTCGCGGTCGCCTTGGCGGCCGGCTTCGCGGCGGCGCGCGTCGTCGTGGCGGCGGCGCGGGTCCGCGTGGTCGTGGAACGCGTCGCGGCCGGGCGGCTGGCGGCCGTCCGGGTCGTCGTCGCGCGGGTGGCGGCGGCCCGAGTGGTGGTGCCGGCGGTCGCGCGCTTCACAGCGGTGGCCTTCGGCAGCTTCTTCGAACCGCTGATGACGTCCTTGAAGGTCGTGCCGGCGCGGAACGCGGGCACGTTGGTCTTCTTGACGCGAACGGTCTCACCGGTGCGCGGGTTCCGCGCGGTGCGGGCGGCGCGGGCGCGCTTCTCGAACACACCGAAGCCGGTGATGTTCACCTTCTCGCCCTTGTTGACCGTCCGGATGATGATGTCGACAAGGCCATCGACGGCCTCCGACGCGACCTTCTTGTCGCCCAGGCGCTCCGACAGCGCCTCGATCAGCTGGGCCTTGTTGGCCATTCCAGTCCTCCAAGAAGAACTACTTGTACACGGCCCCGTCGGCCGACTTAGCGCACACGGTATTACCAATGCAGCACAAATTCCAAACGACGCGCGGAAATTTCCCTTGTCTCGGGGGCTGTTCCGCCTCCCGAGGGACCCCTTCAGGGCCTCTCGAGGTGCCGTTCGGTGTGGTTTCGGGGCTGTCTCCCAGGACCCCGGCCGAGGTGCGGATTCCCTGCTCAGCAAGGGAATCCGCCCCCTTCGACCGGCCTAGGAGGAGGTCGCCGGGAGGGTCACCGGCTTCCAGGAGGGGCGCTGGATCTCGAAAGTGTCGATCTCCTCCGCGTGGCGGAGCGTCAGGGCGATGTCGTCGAGCCCTTCGAGGAGCCGCCAGCGGGTGTAGTCGTCGATCTGGAAGGGCGCGGTGAAGTCCTTGGCCCGTACCGTCTTCGACTCGAGGTCCACCGTGACCTCCGTCCCGGGCTCGTTTTCGAGCAGCTTCCACAGCAGTTCGACGTCCGCCTGCTCGACCTGAGCGGCGACGAGACCCTGCTTGCCCGAGTTGCCGCGGAAGATGTCCGCGAACCGGGAGGAGATCACGACGCGGAAGCCGTAGTCCATCAGGGCCCAGACCGCGTGCTCGCGGGAGGAACCGGTGCCGAAGTCCGGGCCCGCGACCAGGACCGACCCGCTCTTGAAGGGCTCTTGGTTGAGGATGAACGACTCGTCGGAGCGCCAGGCGGCGAAGAGCCCGTCCTCGAAGCCGGTGCGGCTCACGCGCTTGAGGTAGACCGCCGGGATGATCTGGTCAGTGTCCACGTTGGACCTGCGCAGCGGGACCCCGACGCCGGTGTGGTGGGTGAACGCGTCCATGGTTGGGAACTCCTTCGCGGATGTCAGCGATGTCAGCGAGCGGCGGCGGGCAGCAGGTCTTCGGGGCTGGACAGGGTTCCCCGGATGGCCGTGGCGGCCGCCACGAGCGGTGAGACCAGATGCGTCCGGCCGCCCTTGCCCTGCCTGCCTTCGAAGTTGCGGTTCGAGGTCGACGCGCTGCGCTCGCCCGGCTTGAGCTGGTCCGGGTTCATGCCGAGGCACATCGAACAGCCCGCCTGACGCCATTCCGCGCCCGCTTCGGTGAAGACCTGGTCCAGCCCTTCGGCTTCGGCCGCCTGGCGGACCCGCATCGAGCCGGGGACGACGAGCATCCGGACCGAGTCGGCGACCTTGTGCCCGCGCAGGACGTCCGCGGCGGCCCTCAGATCCTCGATACGGCCATTCGTGCACGAGCCGAGGAAGACGGTGTCCACCGAGATCTCCCGCAGCGGCGTGCCCGGCTTCAGGTCCATATAGGACAGGGCCTTTTCAGCGGCGATGCGCTCGTTCTCGTCCCCGATGCGCTCGGGGTCGGGCACCTCGGCGCCCAGCGGGAGCCCCTGGCCCGGGTTCGTGCCCCAGGTCACGAAAGGCGTGAGTTCGTCGGCGTTCAGGCGCACCTCGGCGTCGAAGACGGCGTCGTCGTCGGTGCGGAGTTCGCGCCAGTTCTCGACGGCGGCGTCCCAGTCCGCGCCCTGCGGCGCGTGCGGACGGCCTTTCAGGTACGCGAACGTCGTCTCGTCCGGCGCGATGAGCCCGGCGCGCGCGCCGGCTTCGATCGACATGTTGCAGACCGTCATCCGCGCTTCCATCGACAGGTTTTCGATGGCTTCGCCGCGGTATTCGAGGACGTAGCCCTGCCCGCCGCCGGTGCCGATCTTCGCGATCACCGCGAGGATGATGTCCTTCGCCGTGACGCCGGGACGCAGAGCCCCGTCGACCGTGATGGCCATCGTCTTGAATGGACGGAGCGGCAGGGTCTGGGTCGCCATCACGTGTTCGACCTCGGACGTGCCGATCCCGAAGGCCATCGCGCCGAACGCGCCGTGCGTCGAGGTGTGACTGTCGCCGCACACCACGGTCATCCCGGGCTGGGTCAGGCCCAGCTGCGGGCCGATGACGTGCACGATGCCCTGTTCGGCGTCGCCCATCGGGTGCAGCCGGACACCGAACTCCTTGCAGTTGGTGCGAAGGGTGTCGACCTGGGTACGGGAAACGGGATCCGCGATCGGCAGCTCGATGTCGATCGTCGGGACGTTGTGGTCCTCGGTCGCGATGGTGAGGTCGGGGCGGCGCAGTTTCCGGCCCGCCAGGCGGAGTCCGTCGAACGCCTGCGGGCTGGTGACCTCGTGCAGCAGGTGCAGGTCGATGTAGAGCAGGTCGGGCTCGGCCCCCTCGCCGCGCCGCACCAGGTGCGACTCCCACACTTTCTCGGCCAGTGTCCGGGGCATTTCCGGCTCCTCACATGCGATGGAATAGGTACTTCCCACCATCTGGACATCTCAAACTTCGGGAAGATAGTATCGGCTTGTGGGACAGCATAGCGGTATCGGAGTACTCGACAAGGCCGTGGCCGTGCTTCAGGCCGTGGCCGAAGATCCTTGTGGCCTGGCGGAACTGTGCACGCGGACCGGTTTGCCGCGCGCGACGGCGCATCGGCTCGCGGTCGGCCTCGAGGTGCATCGCCTGTTGCGCCGCGGCCCCGACGGGCGCTGGCGCCCGGGGACCGCGCTCGCGGAACTGGCGGGCGGTTCGACCGACCCGCTGCTCGACGCGGCGAGCTCGGTGCTGCCGAAATTGCGCGACATCACCGGGGAAAGCGTTCAGCTCTATCGCCGCGACGGCGTCCAGCGCGTCTGCGTTTCGACCGCGGAGCCGCCCAGTGGCCTGCGTGACACGGTGCCGATCGGCTCACGGCTGCCCATGACGGCGGGTTCCGGCGCGAAGGTGCTCGCCGCGTGGTCGGATCCGCACACGCAGCGCACGATCCTTTCCGAAGCCGTGTACGGGGAGCGCACACTGCTCGAAGTGCGCCGTCGCGGCTGGGCCCAGAGCGTGGCGGAACGGGAGCCCGGTGTGGCGAGTGTCTCCGCGCCGGTACGGGATTCGACGGGCACCGTCGTCGCCGCGGTGTCGGTTTCCGGGCCCATCGAACGTATAGGGCGTAAGCCGGGGGCGCGCTGGGCCGCGGACCTGCTCGCCGCCGCGGACGCGCTCCAGGAGCGTCTCTGACGCCTCGAAACGGGTGAAGGCCCCCTGCGGCGCAGGGGGCCTTCACTGTTTCCCGGACCGTCCAGAATGGACCGGCCGGATCAGAACTCGTCGGCCTTGGTCAGCTCGTGTTCGAGGGTGTCGGCACGGATGACGAGGGACTTCAGCGGATGTTCGAACTCGTTCCGCAGGTTCAGATCGACCAGCGGGATCGTGTGCTTGAGCAGCGCGACGCCGTCCACCACGGCCGCGCCGCCGACCGAATCGCCGCCCGCCAGTTCGAGCAGGCGCCGCAGGTCGATCTTGTCGGCCCAGCCGACCGGAGAGGAGATCTCCACCCACTCCGCGCCGTCGTGGTCGGGCAAGTGGTGCAAGGACACCTGCTGACCGCGGCCCTCCCCGGTGTCGACCCGGAACCGGAGCCAGCCGTCACGCTCTTCGAGCACTTCGTACCGCGCCCGGACGAAATTGATCACGCCTGCCCAGATGGACACCCTCGTCACCTCTCGGTTTCGCCACTTCGTGCGCTGTCGAGCATGGCACATCCGGGGCCGGTTCAGCCGCCGGGATAGAGGCGGGCCAGTGAGCGCACGGTCTCGGTCAGACGGGTGACCAGCGCGGCGGGCTCCAGCGCCTGGGCGTCGAGGCCGAGCTTGAGCAATCCGGCGGCGGCGTGGGACACGCTCTCCAGCGGGATTCTGGCGCGCCGCCAGCCTTCGGCGTCCTCGCCGGTGAGGGTGCGGCGGGCGAGACGCGCGGCGCGCGGGCCGAGGACGTCCGGCAGGGCGGCGATCCCCTGCGGTGACAGGCGGATGAGCGCGGTCTCGGTCTCCTCCGCCCCTTCGTAGCCTTCGACATGCGCGCGCCAGAACGCGGCGAGTTCGAATCCCTCGGGTCGCTCGGCCTTCTCCGGCAGCGTCCGCGACCGCTGGATCGAGGCGACCTTGTACGTGCGCGGCTGATTCCGCCGGGAGGCGATGAGGTACCAGGCCCCGGCCTTGAGCACGAGCCCCAGCGGATGCGGCCGCCGCGTGACGACGCCGGGCTCCGGCGACCAGCGGCGGTACCGGACCTCGATGACCCTGTCCCGCCACAACGCTTCCGCCACGGCGGTCAGCCACGGCACCGGTTCGGCTTCGGAGTACCAGCCGGGCGCGTCGAGGTGGAACCGTTGCCGGATCCGCGTCGACGCGTCCCGGTACGGCGTCGGAAGCGCGGCCGTCAGCTTGAGTTCGGCGGCCGCGACCTGGGCGCCGAGCCCGAGTTCGGCGGCGGGCTCCGGCAACCCGGTGAGGAACAGGGATTCGGCCTCGTCCGCGGTGAGACCGGTCAGGCGGGTGGCGATAGCCCTCCAGCAACCGGTAGCCGCCGGACGGCCCTGTCTCGGCGTAGATCGGCACGCCCGCGGCGGACAGCGCTTCGACGTCACGGTAAACGGTGCGCGCGGTCACGCCGAGTTCCGCGGCCAGCCTGGCCGCGCTCATCTTCCCCTGGTTCTGCAGCAGCAACAGCAGGGAAACCATCCGGCCGGCACGCACGGCCCCGAGTCTGCCAGCGACCACTGACAGAAGATGTCAGTGGTCGCGCCGCAAGATCGTCGGCATGAACGATTTCGACTTCTTCACCGGCTCCTGGAACGTCACCAACCGGCGGCTGAGGACCCTTTTCGAGGGCAGTGACGCTTGGTACGAGTTCCCGGGGACGACCACGTGCCTGCCGATCTTCGGCGGTGGCGGCAACACCGAGGAGATCGTGTTCCCGACGCTGGGGAGCAGCGGTTTCACCCTGCGCCTGTTCGACGTCTCCCGGAAGGAGTGGTCGATCTACTGGGCGAGCAGCCGGACCGGGTCGCTCTGTCCGCCCGTGGTGGGCACTTTCGCCGAGGGCCGGGGCGACTTCTACGGCGACGACACGCACGACGGCCTGCCGATCAAGGCGCATTTCCTCTGGTCGGAGATCACCGGGACGTCGGCGCGGTGGGAACAGGAGTTCTCGGCGGACGGCGGGAAGACCTGGGAATCCAACTGGGTGATGGAGTTCAGCCGGGCTTGAGGTCCGGCCCGGCAGGGCGTGAGGCGGGGTGGTCGGGGTGGGGGGGGGGGGGGGGTGGTGCGGTGGGCGGC